>DATJGC010000509.1:0-13762 GCA_035495345.1 Chitinophagaceae bacterium
GTAAATTTCAACAGCAGTACCAACGAGAACCTTTCGTTTTATAATATCCAATTGTTTAACCCTGACTATACCGGTAAAGGCAATCCTAATAAACGGAAGACAGATGGTGCCGGCAGCAATAAATTTTTTACTGCCCAGGTAGATTATAGCAACCCAATCTCAGAAAAAGCCAAAATAGACATGGGTGCGCGTGCGGCTTTGCGTAATAATAAAAGTATCAGCGACAACTCCGTATTCGATTATACATTGCCGGTACCTGCCTATGTTTACAACGCATCATTGAGCAATAACTATAAATTTACCGACCGTGTATTTGCCGCTTACACCACTTACTCAGGCAAAGTAAAGACGCTGAGTTACCAGCTGGGATTAAGGGCCGAAAGCTCCGACTATACCGGAACAAAATTTGCCGCCAAAGATTCTACGTTTAAAACCACGTACCCCATCAGTCTTTTTCCAAGTGTATTTATTACCAAAGAGCTGGGCGGTAAACAAGACTTGCAGGTGAACTATTCGAGGAGGATCAATCGTCCAAATTTCTTCCAGCTCATTCCTTACAAAGACATCACCAACCCGCAATATCCTACGGTGGGTAATCCGGGCCTGAAACCTGAGTTCACCAATTCTTTTGAGATGAGTTACCAGAAAACCTTTCCAAAGAATTTCAGCCTGCTGGTATCTGCTTACTTTAAGTACACCACAGACCTGATAACCCGTTACCAGTTCAAGGATGTGATCTCTGATAAGACAACAGACAGCGCTACATTTACTTCTTACCAGAATGCCAACAGCAGTACCTCGTACGGTTTAGAAGTTACGGGCAGAACGCCGCTGGCCAAATGGTGGGATATGACTACCAATGTAAACCTGTACAATGCCACCATTAACGCCACCAATATCACCAATGCGGGTGGCTCCACACAACGTTTGAGCTATTTTGCCAAATGGAATAATAATTTCAAACTGCCGAAGAACTTCAGCGTACAGTTATCGGGCGATTACCAGAGTAAGTCTGTATTACCTCAGAGCAGTGGTAATGGCGGTGGCGGACGCGGCGGCGGTGGTGGTGGAATGTTTGGTGGCGGTCCCCAGCCATCAGCGCAGGGCTATGTAAACCCGAATTACGGTTTCGATTTTGCCATCCGTAAAGATTTCCTGAAAAATAAGGCGGCCTCGCTTACGCTGAGTGTGAATGATATCTTCAAGACGCGTAAATACAGTTACTATTCAACGTCTACTATTGTCATCCAGGATTATTCAAGGATACGTGATCAGCAGATCTTCAGGCTGAACTTTAATTACCGCTTTGGTAAACTCGACGTTTCATTGTTTAAGCGGAAAAATATGAGAAGCGGCATGGAAGGCGTGCAGGATGCACAGCAGTAAAATGGCGTATTACAATATGAAGGAGCAGCGGTTGAACCGCTGCTCCTTTTTTTTTAATCGATGCAAGAAAGAGGGCGCAAAAACGCTCATCCATCGCAATCGGTGTCTGAGCTTTTTAAAAGGAAAATAGCATTATTTCAGGCCCGGTTGCTCCAGGGATAGCCGGGTGGTGAGCCAGCTGTCTTTGATGGGCACCATCCACTTGCTTTCCAGTTCTTCGCGGGTTTGCACCAGATTATTAAAGTAAATGGTATCCGGGGTAAGAAACTGGTTATCGAAGGCGTATTGCAGTTGAGATAAGGGCAGCACCTGGATATCATCTTTCACCAGGAAGGCGAGCAGGTGCCGGTCGAACAGCGCCACGGAAAAAGCACTTTCCAGTTCACGGATAAGCCTGACGGAGCTATCAGTGCTGCATCCGCTAACCCCCGTGGCGGTTTCATCCGCCATCAGCACAATAAACCTTCCGAAAAACAGGTTGGCCCAGCCTTTTACCGGTTGTCCGTGAGAGAGCCAGGAGGCAGTAAATTCTTTTAAGATATCTTCTATATGGATGGCTTCGCTGAGGGTGAACAGCCGGTTGCTCTGGTAAATCCACACCCGGGAGTTAGGGGCAAAATCAGCGGGCAGCAGGTTGCGGTATTCTGTGTTCTTCATCCCACAAAATTAGCATAGAATCATTAGAAAAAAGGTTGGCTATTTTCTCATTGGTGTCCGGTTAAATTTATTTGATTTCTTTAAAGAGTATTATGATAAAGGCTTTGAGCGATTTGCAGCAGCCGGGGGCTCACGTAAACACAAGTTGACACCAGTGCGCCCTGTAGATGCCTCGTTTTCCGTGAGCTTTGCACAGTTGCCTGGCTATGCAATGGCTGAAATTCGTACTGATGTTCAGTTACAGGGTAAAAGGAAAACGCAGCATCGAAAGGCGCACGAGCGCCCGCCCGGCCTGAGGGCATCCAAGGAAAGGTGATTGCACATTTTACCGGACAACAGTGCTATTTTCTTTCAATTTCTACCAGTACCGTCTTGTCTTTGGCGGCATTGTTCCACTGCCCGGCTGCAATAGCGGCCAGTTCTTTTTTGGTAAACACTTCCGTTTCGGTGGTATCAAACTGTTTCAGGAAGCTATCGTGCAGCGCGCCATTGATAAGTCGGCTGGGGTAGAAGTAGATGCTCTCTTGGCCAATATCTTTTATCTTCAGGTAAAAAACCATAACGCCATCCTGCCGGGTTTCTCTGCGCATTTTGTAGATGTCTCCAATTTGTGGCTGGGTAATGTATTGGCGGATGGATGCCTCGCGATCTTTCTTTACATAAAAAAGGTAAGCGCCGGTGAAGGCGGCAACAACAATAAAAACTGACCAAAATCTTTTTGCAGTAATCATAATGCCTGGCAACTAACGGTACGGTACAATGGATCAAAATGCTGTCTACATACTGGCGGCAATAAGTTCTGCCACATCCAATACCTGTACATCGTTCTCTCGTTCCTTGTTCTTAACGCCGTCTGTCATCATGGTATTGCAAAAAGGGCAGGCAGCGGCAATAACAGCTGCACCGGTGGCAATGGCCTCGTTGGCGCGTTCAAAGTTTACGCGTGTTTGCCCTTTTTCTTCTTCCTTAAACATTTGGGCACCCCCTGCACCGCAGCAGAGGCCATTGCTTCTGCAACGTTTCATTTCAACCAGTTCTGCATCTAATAATTCCAACACTTTGCGGGGTGCTTCGTAAATATTGTTGGCCCGGCCGAGATAGCAACTATCATGATAGGTAATGCGTTTACCTTTAAACGAGCCGCCTTCCTTTAATTTTATTTTGCCTTCTTCTATGAGCTGCTGCAAGAAAACACTGTGATGAATTACCTCGTAATGGCCGCCGAGTACTGGATACTCGTTCTTTAGCGTGTTAAAACAATGCGGACATGCAGTAACAATTTTTTTTATGCCGTAGTTATTGAGTACCTGTATATTCTGGTAAGCCATCATCTGAAACATGAATTCATTGCCGGCACGGCGCACGGGATCACCGGTGCACATCTCTTCCTTGCCCAGTATGGCATACTTGGTACCGGTCTTTTCAAGTATCAGTGCAAAGGCACGGGTTATTTTTTGCGCGCGCTGGTCGAAACTGCCGGCACAACCCACCCAGAACAAAACTTCAGGCGTTTCGCCATTTGCAAACATTGATGCCATTACCGGTACATCCATAATACAAAATTTACGTAAATCTAAATCAAATGCCCGATACGCTTTTGAACTTTTACCTGAATAATTGTACCTTAATAAAGAATTGTATCTTTTATGACTGCTGAAAAAAAAATGTTGCTGATTCGCAATTACGACCTATGGTGTCATATCTCTGATGAAGAATACGAAGAACTCAATTTTGTTCACCGCTATATTGAAGCAAAGAAGGGAGATTACATTTATTTTGAAGCATTTAACCACAACAAACTTTATTTCATCAAGGAAGGATACATCCGCATCGGCTATATTGACGACGAGGGCCGCGAGGTCATCAAAGAAATTATACAGCAGGGAGAACTTTTTGGACAGTTTACCCTGGAGAAAAATAACCTGAACGGTGAATTTGCGCAGGCCTACAAAGCAGATGTAAGTTTGTGTGCTTTTAATATAGATGATTTTGAAAAATTGCTGCACCGCAAACCCGAGATAGCACTCAAGTATACAAAACAGGTGGGCAATAAATTAAGGAACGTTCAGAACCGGGTGGTAAACCTGCTGCACAAAGATGTAAAAACGCGGTTGCTTGGCTTTTTCTGGCAGCTACTACAGCTGGAAGCACCAGCAGATGCCAAAGCACCTTATTGCATTCCCAATTATCTAACACATGAAGATATTGCCCACCTGGTAGGTTCCAGCCGGCAAACCGTTACTACTATCATGAATGAACTGGCGGCGGAAGAACTGCTCACCTATAACCGCCAGCAGATCTGTTTCCCCGATGTTAAAAGATTACAAAAGCTGGTAAATGTCGTTTAGGTGACAAGCGCCGGCTGCTGCGCGTAGTAGTTTTGGTATCAAATAAAAAACAGCATCAAATATGAAACGTATTGCATTTCTTTTTCTGTTAGGAACCCTTACCCTGATGGCCAGTGCGCAGGATGAAACAGCGCTTCGTAAAAAGCAATTTAACCTGGATGAAGGTGTTGCCATCAATGGGTACGACCCGGTAGCTTATTTCACGCCCGGCAAACCGATGAAGGGCAGCAAAGAAAACGCTTATACCTACCAGGGTGCCACCTATTATTTTTCATCTGCCGCCAACAGGGAAGAGTTTAAAAAAAATCCCGCCAAGTATGAACCTGTGTACGGCGGATGGTGTGCTTATGCCATGGGCGCCAAGGGAGAGAAAGTGGAAATAGACCCCAAGACCTTTAAGATTGTAAACGGACACCTGAATCTTTTCTACAATAAGTTTTTCAACAACACGCTTACAGACTGGAACAAAGATGAAGTAAACCTTAAAAAGAAAGCGGACGCTAACTGGACTAAGATCTACCATTAATCAATTGTTCCACACGCCAAACTAATAACAACCACCATGAAACTGCCAACCATTCTGGCCTGGGCATTGCGCCTGGTAGCCGCTATCATAATGCTGCAAACCCTGTATTTTAAATTTACCGGTCATGAACAATCTGTACGGCTGTTTACTGAGCTGGGCATGGAACCCTGGGGCCGCATTGGCACCGGCGTGTTTGAACTGATTGCCTCTGCACTGATTCTTTATCCGCGTACAACGGGCTGGGGGGCCGGGCTAGGGGCGGGTTTAATGGCCGGCGCCTTGTTCTTTCATCTTACCAAGCTGGGCATAAAATTCGACGGAGATTATGGTCTTTTTACCCTTGCGGTGATTGCTTTTGTTTGTTGTTTGCTTTTACTGATCATGTTCAGGCAGCAGATACTGGGGTTTGTAAGTAGCAGACCCGCCATGAAGGCAAACGTTTAAGCACTTGGAAATTATTTTTCTTTAACATAGATTGGCGTTTTATTTGACCCCTTAAAGGAAACCCGTTGCATGATTAAATTAGCTACACTTATTCTTGGTATTCTTAGTATTTCTTTTGTACACGCGCAGCAATACCAGCCGGTAAGTGATAAATCATCGGTTAAGTTTTCTATCAAAAACTTTGGTATCAATACAGGCGGTTCTTTTAACGGTCCTACCGGCACCATCACTTTTGATAAAGACAACCCCGAGAAAGCCAGCTTTAACATGAGCGTAGAGGCGGCCAGCGTTAATACAGACAATGACTCGCGCGATAGTCATCTCCGCAAGGCAGAATACTTTGATGTGGCCAATCATCCGGCCATTACGTTTACATCAGAAAAAGTAACCGCCAAGGGCGATAAACTCAGCGTAACCGGGCAACTCAGCATCAAAGGCATCAGCAAAACGGTCACCATTCCGTTTACTGCGGCAGCAAAGGACAACGGTTACCAGTTTGAAGGCAGTTTTCAGCTGAACCGCCGCGATTACAAAGTGGGCGGCAACAGCGTTGTACTGGGCGATAATGTAACCGTAACGCTTTCCGTATTTGCAAAGAAAAAATAAGCGCCTGCGTAGTGGCCCGGGCCATGTATAGCCAGGCTATTAACACTAAACAATTTTTCTCTTATCTTAGCCGCTGAAGCAATGCACGGAGTACCGCTACATCCGGTAGCTGAGCTTCTCCGTATTTATTCAGAACCAACTCTATTTTACATGCACCTGCAAAAAGCCATACAAAACGTCTTTGCACAGCTGACTGCTTCGCTGGAGTTGCTGAATGATGACCAGTATACCTACCCCAGTAAAATTCTGTCGAATGCCAGTATTGGACAGCACGTACGCCATATCATAGAAATGTTTATCTGCCTGGAAGATGGTTATATTGCCGGCCTGGTGAATTATGAGACCCGTAAAAGGGATGTGCGTATCGAAACAAAAAGAGAGGTAGCCCTTGGCCTTTTAAAAAAGATTTATGATGAACTGGATAAGACCAATAAGCCAATGGTTTTACAGGGGGTTTACAACGAAGACAGCGAGGAGCTGATCAGTTTTGATACCAATTATTACCGTGAAATTGCCTACAACCTGGAGCATACCATTCATCATATGGCGCTGATAAAAGTAGGCATCCGTGAAGTTTCCAGCATAGAGCTGCCCGATGGTTTTGGGGTGGCTTCCTCTACTATAAAGTTCCGCAACGAATGTGCACAGTAACCTTCATTCCGCTGCGCGATAAGGTTTTTCTCACCCATAACCGTGATGAAAGCAGTGTGCGGGCAAAGGCCACGGCCCCGCAGGAATATAACGTTAACGGTCATACGCTGCTATTCCCGCGTGATGCCGCTGCCGGCGGGACCTGGATAGCAGTGAACAAAAATGGCGCTGCCGCAGTGCTCCTTAACGGGGCGTTTAGAAAGCACCAGCCGCAACCCCCGTATAATCGTAGCCGGGGGCTGGTTTTCCTTGACATCATTGCTTCAGACAATGTTCTCAGCGCTTACCAGTTGCTGAACCTGCAAGCTATTGAGCCCTTTACGGTAATACTCTGGCAGCATGGCCTCCTGTACGAGTGCCGCTGGGATGGTACAAAAAAACATATCAGCATGCCGGCCGCCACAGAAGCGCATACCTGGTCTTCCGTTACGCTCTATGATAGCACTGTGCTAGCCAAACGTGAGCAGTGGTTTGCAAGCTGGCAGCAAACACTGCCAAAGGAGCCTGCCATGAGGGATATTATCCGCTACCATCTCACCGGTGGTGAGGGCGACCCGCAAAACGATTTGCAGATGAACCGCCAGGGAGCAATGCTTACCGTAAGCATTACCTCTATCCAATTACAGGCAGACTCAGCCACCATGCAATACATTCAGTTGCCGGAACACCAACGCTCAGAACATGCGTTCACCTTTACAAAAGCACGGGCCCTACCGCAATGAACTGGTTACAGCGTACGCTTCACCGTCCCTTCTTTATCAGGTTATTCCATTGGGAATACTGGTCTTTCAACGCCGTCTATGCTTGGATAATGCCTGTATGGGCCTTGCTTGCACTACGCGCACGTTCCTTTTTCTTTTTTGCGGCCGCCAACCCTTCCATTGAGTATGGCGGTTTCCTGATGGAGTCTAAGAAAAAGATCTACGATATTATGCCGCCGTCTTTCTATCCAAAAACGGCGTATTTTTTTGTGGGTACACCGCCAGCAGAAATACTAACGGTGCTGGCTGAACGCGCATTTACCTACCCGCTCATTGCCAAACCGGATGTAGGCGGGCAGGGCCGTGGTGTAAAGAAACTGTTGAATGAAGCCGAGCTGCTCTCATACGCCAGGCAATCACCACTGGATTACCTGGTACAGGAATTTGTACCGCAGCCCAACGAGGTGGGGGTTTTCTATTATCGTTACCCCGATAGAGAAACAGGCCATGTATCTGGCATCGTGCGCAAAGAATTGCTGGCGGTTACCGGCAACGGACAATCTACCATGCAGGAACTCTTGTTAAAAGACAAGCGCTTCATCCTTCAATTACCAGTACTGCAAAAGTTATACGGAGAAGGGCTTCAGGAAGTATTACCCGCGGGTGAGCAGCGCGAGCTGGTGCCCTATGGCAACCATGCCCGTGGCGCAAAATTCCTGGATGATTCTCACCTGGCAGATGCGCAGTTTACAAAAACCATTGATGAGATTTGCCGCCAGGTACCCGGTTTTTTCTACGGCAGGTTAGACATCCGTTATAATAGCTGGGAAGAACTTCGGCAGGGCCGCAATTTTTCTGTGATAGAACTCAATGGTGCTGGCTCAGAGCCCACGCATATGTATGATCCTGCGCACAGCCTCTTCTTTGCATGGAAAGAAATTATCCGCCATTGGATCATTCTCTGGCGTATCAGTCGCATCAACCATAAAAAAGGCTTTCCTTATCTTTCACAAAAAGAAGGAATGCAGATGATGCGAGACAATAAAATATTTGAACAAAAACTGCAGCAACTGTATGTTTAAACTGGTTGGCATTTTTTTTATTGGTATGCTCATTAGTTTCCTGGGTACTTTGCCGCTGGGCAGTTTAAATGTTTCTGCCATGCAGGTGGCTATCACTGAAAATGTGAAGAAGGCTATCCAGTTTTCGCTGGGTGTTGCACTGGTAGAAATCCTGTACGTGCGACTTTCTTTGCAGGGTATCGATTGGGTGGTTGCGCACCAGCAACTGTTTTACATACTGCAATGGGTAACCGTTTTTTTATTTCTCGTACTGGGTGTAAGCAGTTTGTGGACAGCAAGAAAACATGATATCGGCGGAAAAAACCTCTTGCTCAACAACCGGATGAGCCGCTTCTGGCTGGGCTTTACCATGAGTGCGGTAAACCCCGTGCAGATACCCTTCTGGTTTATCTGGAGTACCTACCTGCTTAGCAATCATGTGCTGCAGCCAACACCCGCTTATTTCAATACCTACACCGTTGGCATTGGTGCCGGCACATTGATAGGTTTGGGTGTTTTTGTTTTTGCGGGTAAATGGCTGCTCAATAAATTGAAGACCAGTAACCGCGCCATTCATATCATTGTAGGCATTGTTTTCCTCGTGTCCGCTGCCATACAATTCTACCGCGTACTGTACAAACCATTTTCATTAGACAAAGGCAAGCAACCAACCGTTGCCGTAATTGATGCTACGCTGCCAATAACTTCAGGCGCAGTTTTGCGTGCTTAGTATTTTGCAACGCGTGGCAGCAGGCTTGCTGTTAGATAGCTCCCATCTTTTCAGCGCTGTTAATGTCTTTAACATTTCTTTTGGCGTAATCCTTGCATAAAGAGCAACAACCAACCGTTTATGGCCTAACCCCGTAGTTATAGTCACCCCAGATCGTTCGCCCTGTAAGATCCAATCCATCCTTTGTTGGCCATTCACTTTTATCTTTTTACCCAAAGAAAATGTATGCGAACCTTCATTGTAATCTTACTATTTATTCCGTCAGTTGTAATGGCCCAGAAACTGCATGTAGATCTTTTTGGCGGCTTTAGCAATTA
Source organism: Chitinophagaceae bacterium (assembly GCA_035495345.1). Lineage (GTDB taxonomy): Bacteria > Bacteroidota > Bacteroidia > Chitinophagales > Chitinophagaceae > JACMLD01. The sequence continues at coordinate 9,428 of DATJGC010000509.1, forward strand.
CCAGGGTGATTTACAGGAGAAAAGGCTCACCACCAGCCAGGCCAAGGCTGCGCTTGCCATTGGCCTTCGGTATGATCTCAGTAACCATTTTTCTGTACGCAGCAATTTTACCTATGCTTCACTGGCAGCTGCAGATGCGTACAACAGGCAGGCAGATCTGCGGGCGCGCAACCTCAGTTTCAATACCCATCTGACAGAGCTTAACCTGCTGCTGGATTATAATTTTCTCAACCTCAACTATTATCGTTTTACGCCGTATGTATTTGGTGGCGCGGCCGTGTTTCATTTTAATCCCTATGCTTTTGACAGTACGGGCAACAAAATTTTCTTACAGCCGCTGGGCACAGAAGGACAGGGGCTTGCTGCCTATCCTGATAAAAAAATGTACCGTCGCACCCAGTTTGCGATTCCTTTTGGGGCTGGTATTCGCTGGCGTTTTACAGATAATATTACGCTGAGCTATGAGCTGGGACTGAGAAAAACATTTACGGATTACCTGGATGATATCAGCGGCACTTATGCAGACCAGGCTACATTGGCGGCGGCCCGCGGACCAAAGGCAGCAGAGATGGCCTATCGTGGTGCAGAGCTGAAGAATGGTGCGCCATACCCTGCTGAGGGCACGGTGCGCGGCGGACCCAAATACAAAGACTGGTATTATTTTTCTGGCGTTACCATCAGCATTGGCATTGGCAAAAGATCTGGTTTTCATGGCACAGACAATGGAAGAACTGATTGTCCCAAGCCAGTGGAATAAGCCGAAAGTATCCGTTATTTTTTAACAGCCCTGCCTGGAGCAGGCCGGGCTTTTGCCGCGTAAAGCCGGGTTATTTTGCAATGTCTATCCGTACTTTTTTACTCTTGATCTTTTCATTTTGCACCAGGTGAAGGGTGTTGCTGGCCTTTGTTTTTTTAATGGCAACAAAAGAGAAAAAATCTTTTACTTCAATAAGACCAATATCCTCTTGCTTTAGTGCGCCTTTGTGTGAAAGAAAGCCCACGATATCCACTTTATTCACTTTATCTTTTTTTCCGGCGGCAATAAAGAGGGTGGTCCATTTTGGTTTCTCCGGCAGTTCAGCGTTTTCCGGTAATGAAATTTCTTCCGTATCTGCAGGTATGTAGGCAGGAAGTTTTTCTTCCGGTGAAAGGATCAACAATACGGTGCCACTGGCCTCCATGCGCGCCGTACGACCGTTGCGGTGCGTATACACTTCTTCCGTGGCAGGTAAATGATAGTGAATGATGTAACGGATATTGGGTATGTCTAATCCGCGTGAGGCAAGATCAGTTGTTACCAGAACATTGGCCGTACCGTTTTTAAATTTGCAAAGGGCACTGTCGCGCTCCTGTTGTTCCAGCGCACCGTGGTAAAATACATTTACAATGCCTTTGTCTTTTAGCCAGGTACTGGTACGTTCTACAGACTCGCGATGGTTGCAGAATACAATGGCGGAGCGGTTGCCTGCCCAGCAGAGTACACGGAACAGTGTTTCCAGTTTATCTTTCTCCGGGCTGTGCACCATTTTCACCCACAATTTATCCGGGTTGCTGGCAGCAGTGCCGGTAAAATTCAATCTTTGCGGGTTGGTCATGCCAATAAACGCCGGAATGGTAACAGCTTCTGTTGCCGAAGTAAGGATGCGTTTTTTTATGGCAGGAAGTTTACTGATGATAAAGGAGATTTCTTCATGAAAGCCTAGCTCCAGTGATTTATCAAACTCATCCAATACCAGGGTTTCAATGGTGTCCGTGGTGATATTGCCCCGGCGGATATGATCTGCCAGTCGCCCGGGCGTTCCAATAAGCAGCGCAGGGGGTTGTAACAGGTTGTTTTCTTCGGTTTCACGCAGGTGGCCGCCATAACAGCAGGTAACCTTGAAGGCCGTGCCCATTTTCTTAAACACCTGTTCTATCTGCAGTGCCAGCTCACGGGAGGGCACAATGACCATGGCCTGCGTGCTGTTTACTGCGGCATTGAGTTTGTCTAATACCGGTAAGAGAAAGCCAATGGTCTTGCCCGAGCCGGTATCTGATAACAGTATTACATTATCACTTGTATTGTTGGCTTCAATAGCGGCCAGTTGCATTTCGTTGAGTGCCTCAATGCCCAGGTTCTGTAGCAGCTGGCCGGTGGTTTTTTGTTGCATGGCGGCAAAAATACGGAACTTAGCGCCGAGGCAGCTGTTTAGGTGCAGCCGGCATGATGGCCGGGAAGCATCCCGTGATGTAAATTGCCGACAGCGGTACTATATTTGAGGCTATATTATGGTTATTTCTTTCTTTTAATCAATGCTCATGTTTACAATAGAGAACAGCCATCTTTCGGTAGTTATCAGTGCAAAGGGTGCAGAGTTACAGCGGCTTTACAATAAAATACTCAAACTTGATTATCTCTGGGATGCCAATCCTGCTTTTTGGGGTAAGCATTCGCCCGTACTGTTTCCCATTGTGGGTGAACTGAAAGAAGGCCGCTATTTTTACAATGACAAGGCCTACGCATTGAGCCGACATGGTTTTGCCCGCGAGATGGATTTTGAAGTTACCGCGCAAAGCCCTACCGGTATCAGCTTCTCTTTGGCCAGCACAGGCGATACGCTGGCAAAATACCCTTTCGATTTTCGTTTTGAAGTAAAGTATGAGCTCTCAGACAACAGCCTGAAGACCACTTACCGCGTTACCAATACTGGCGAGCGAGCCATGTACTTTTCTGTGGGCGGTCATCCTGCCTTTCGCGTACCGCTTACCGCAGATACCAGTTACGAAGATTATTATTTAGAGTTTAACCACCCGGAGCATGCGGGCCGGTGGCCCATCTCCAAGGAAGGATTGATTGAAGAGAAACCGGTAGAGTTATTAAACCAGACAGACCGCCTGCCGCTGAGCAAAACGCTGTTTGCAAAAGATGCACTGGTCTTTAAAGGACTTGCTTCTAACAGTGTTGCTTTAAAATCTGATAAACACAACCACGGGCTGTTGTTTGATTTTACCGGCTTTCCTTACCTCGGTATCTGGGCGGCAAAAAATGCCGACTTTGTCTGTATTGAACCCTGGTGCGGTATTGCCGACAGTGTACACAGCCAGCAGCAACTAACCAACAAAGAAGGTATACAGGTGCTGCAACCTGCAAAAAACTTCGCGCGTTCCTGGTCGGTAACCCTTTTCTAAAATTTCTCTGCTATGGCCCAGACCCTGTTTACACATATCAAGTTGTTACTGGGTACGGCCCATCCTACTGCGGCGCTGCGGGGCGCTGCGTTGACTGTGCTCCCTTCCATTGCCAATGCCTGGCTGCTGGTAGAAGACAGTGAGATTGCCGGCTTTGGGCCCATGGAAACCTTGCCAGATGCGCTTTTACTTGCTCCCTCTGTTGACGCTGGTGGCCGACTGGTATTGCCTGCCTGGTGCGATAGCCATACCCACCTGGTATTTGCGGCCAGCAGGGAAGAAGAGTTTGTAGACAAAATAAAAGGGCTAAGCTATGCTGAGATTGCGGCCAGGGGCGGCGGCATATTGAATTCTGCTGCGCGTGTGCAGGCAGCCAGCGAAGACCAGCTTTTTACCATCGCCTGGGAGCGGTTGCAGGAGATCAGCCTGCTAGGTACCTGCGCGGTGGAAATAAAAAGCGGTTATGGATTAACGGTAGCAGATGAACTAAAGATGCTGCGCGTTATTAAAAAGCTGCGCCAAAAGTCTTCACTGATCATTAAAGCCAGTTTTCTTGGTGCCCATACCTACCCGCCGTTTTACAGGGATGATCATGATGCTTATATCAATAGTATTATAAATGAGATGTTGCCCGTAATTGCGGCGGATCAGCTGGCAGATTATATAGATGTATTTTGTGAACAGGGCTTTTTCAGCAACGAGGAAACGGCGCGTATTTGCGCGGCCGGCCGCCAGTATGGACTTATCCCAAAAATACATGCTAACCAGTTGAGCTGTTCAGGCGCTGTAGAAACAGCCGTAAGGGCAGGCGCCCTCTCTGCAGATCACCTGGAGATGATGGATGCCCCTGCTATCAGCGCGCTTGCCGGCGCTGACACCATTGGCACGCTCTTGCCAACAGCAGCGTTTTTTTTGCGGATGCCTTTTCAGCCGGCAAGGGCCTTGCTGGATGCGGGTTGCGCTATTGCACTGGCAAGCGATTACAACCCGGGCTCCAGTCCCAGCGGTAATATGAACCTGGTAGTTGCCATGGCCTGCATACAAATGAAGATGCTGCCGGAAGAAGCCATCAATGCAGCCACCATCAATGGTGCCTTTGCCATGGGTGTGGAAGGCCTGGCCGGCAGTATCGCCGAAGGCAAAAAAGCCAATCTCATTATGACAAAA
>DATJGC010000510.1:0-11092 GCA_035495345.1 Chitinophagaceae bacterium
CCAGCGGCGCTGTTTGTTCATTTTAATGGTATCGTGCATACAAGATGGTTTAGGCTTGCCTTTGGGGCAACAGCATCGTTTTTAAATTTTACCTATGCTGCGGTATTGCGGCATAAAGACATGGAGACAGTAAATGCCATCTCGTTCGATTGCACCGAAACCTGATGGCATTCTGAAATGAAACGCTGTTGCCGGCCGCTTTAGTTTATGAAGCGGATTGTTTTTTTGAGATCAGCAGCAAGCCAATAAATGTAAGCAGCCCGTTAATGATCAGCAGTTCGGGCCCCAGCTCAAAACTGCCAAAAAGTTCTTTGTGAAACACATCCGGGATGATGCAAAGCAGCGGTGCCGCTACACAAACCACGGGCACCAGTTTATCATTCACCGTTCTTTTAGTAAGAATGCCGAATGAGAACAGGCCCAGCAATGGCCCGTAGGTGTAGGCGGCCACCTTAAGAATAACACCAATCATACTGGGGCTGTTTACCCATTTATAAATCATTACAAACAGCAGGAAGATGGCTGCCACGGTAAGGTGTACACGCTGCCTGATTTTTTTCTTGGCATTATCGTCAAGCGTGGTATTCCGCTGCAGGCCGATGATATCAATACAAAAGGAAGAAGTAAGTGCGGTAATGGCCCCGTCTGCGCTGGGAAACAAAGCAGAGATGAGCGCAATGATAAAAATAACAGAGACCAGTGGCGGCATGTATTTAAGGGCGATAACGGGAAAAAGTTTGTCGCCGGTGGCATTGCTCTGGTCAATCATAAAGGAACGTGCGCCGGCAGCATTGGTGACAAAATGCCCGCCCAATGCATCTGCATAGAGATAGAGCAGGCCGCCGAGGAAGAGAAACAGCAGGATCACCAACAGCAATATGATACCCAGTGTTACCACGTTCTTTTGAGAGTCTTGCAATCTTTTTACGGAAATGTTTTTCTGCATCATTTCCTGGTCCATCCCCGTCATGGTAATGGTAATAAACGCGCCCGCCAGTATCTGTTTTACAAAAAACAATTTACTGTCCGGGTTGGTAAAAAATATGGTGGAATAGCCTTTGTCGTGCATGGCTGCAAGGCTATCGGCAAAACCGATGTGTAGTTGAGATAGAATATAAAAGACACAGATGATCAGTCCAGCCAACATACAGGTAGTTTGCAAGGTGTCTGTCCACACAATGGTTTTTACGCCACCCTCATAGGTATACAGTAAGATCATGATCAATATTACAAGCGTGGTAAGCCAGAAAGGAACGCCAAAGCTTTTGAGAATGGCTTCCTGCAAGATGTTTACAACGAGGTAAAGGCGGGCCGTGGCGCCGAGCGTCCGCGAGAGAATGAAAAAGGAAGCCCCGGTTTTGTACGACGTAAATCCGAGCCGGTTGCCAAGGTAATTGTAAATGGAAGTAAGGTTTAAACGATAATACAGCGGCAGCAATACAAAGGCAATGGTAAGATAACCGATCAGGTAACCGATGGTGATCTGAAAATAAGCAAAGGACTCCGCGGCAACAGCACCCGGCACGCTAACAAAAGTAACCCCGCTTAAAGAGGTGCCAATCATACCAAAGGCTACCAGCATCCAGTTAGAGTTCTTGTTGCCGATAAAGAATGATTCATTATTAGATTTGCGCGAGGTGAAGTACGCTACTACCAGCAGTATAATGAAATAACCGATAATGAAAGAGAACAATAGAAGGGGCGACATAATGTAAAGGCTAATATTTAATTAACTTGCGCTACAATATAAAATATCTTTGAAGGTATAAAACTCTTTGCTAAGTTGTGTATCGGCTTAAAATACCTTGAGACCTCAAATAAAATAACCAATCATGACCATTGAAGCAGTCGCGGTCTTCTGCGGCTCTAAAAACGGAAATAATCCATTATACAGGGATCACGCTACCGAATTAGGAAAATACCTTGCCATGTTGCAATTGAAACTGGTGTATGGCGGCGCAAAAGAGGGATTGATGGGTGCCGTGGCAGACGCGGTGCTTGCCAATGGCGGCAATGTAATGGGGGTAATTCCAAAAGTACTCACCGCCTGGGAACACCAGCACCTGGGCCTTACAGAACTGGCCATTGTACCGGACATGCATAGCCGAAAAAAGATGATGTATGATATGAGTGATGCGGCCATTGTGTTGCCCGGTGGCTTTGGCACGCTGGATGAGTTATTTGAAATGCTGACCTGGAACCAGCTGAAAATACACGATAAGAAAATCTACATCCTTAACACGGCCGGCTTTTATAGTCATCTGATTAACCATCTCCGTGTACTGGAAAAAGACGATTTTTTGTACGAGCCTGTAGAAGCGCGCATCATTGTTTGCAATACACCGGTAGAATTATTTAATAAAATAGGCTAGCCCTTACCGTTAAGCCATCAGAAGCCCACATTGTACCCAAAACTGTAGAAGGGCCGGTTATCATAGGGGCTGCGGGCATTTTGCAGCAGATCATATTGTACCATGATGATAAATGCGCCAGCACCGCCCGTAGGTATCGCACCGCCTGCCCCGGCCAGCAAAGAAGGCACCAGCTTACCTTTAAACTTGTAATCTGGTATATCAGTACCGCTGTAATAATACTTCTGCTTTCCCCAGGTATAATTCATTTCAGGCTGCAGCTGCAGCAATATTTGCCTGATGGGATACACACGGCCAAAGATATTCAGCCCCGTTACACCGTAATTGGTCCGGGAATAATCCGTGTTGTTTACATAGTTTTTCTGGCTGGAATAAATAAAATTTACCCCCGCGCCGGCTGCCAGGTAATCATTGAAACGGTAGCCCAGTTGTGGCGACACATTGATAAGCGTATAATACGAAGAGAAGCTGAGGCCAAAATTACCGCCGATAAACAGTTTTGATTTATCGAAACCCTTTTGTGGTGGAGGAGCTGGTTGATCATCCTGTGCAAAACCAAATTGTGTACTCAGCAGCAGTATTGCAAGCAATGTTACGATTCTGTTTTTCATACATTTTATTTATAAACAAACCAACGTAATTAGGTTGATAGCCTGTATTAAAGGCTTGTTAAGGAAAAATTTTTCCGGCGTTCAGGATATTGTGCGGGTCAAACACTTTCTTTATTTCCCGCATCAGCTGCAGCTGCTTCTCTTCAAAAATAATATCCATGAATCCTTTCTGCACCAGGCCAATGCCATGTTCGCCGCTGATGGTGCCACCCAGTTGTTTTACCAATGCAAACAATGCGCGCAGGCTTTCAGTAAGAGCAGGGTCATCATGGGTGTTAAGCGTGCCTTCTTTTTTGATACGGATATGAAGGTTGCCATCTCCGGCATGGCCATAGCAAACGGCATGGAAACCGTATTGTAGTCCCAGTTTTTTTACCCCCCTGATCAGCGCCGGCAATGCCGCGCGTGGTACTACGGTGTCTTCTTCAATGTTATAACCATCAAGCTTTACGGCCTCTCCTACGCGCCGCCGCAGTTTCCAAAGTTCGGCTTTTTGCTGTGCATCATCCGCAAAGTAAATATCTCCCGCACCAAAACTGGTCAGCAATTCTCCAATGGCTTCCATATCTGCCATCAGCGTGTCAAGGTAATTGCCATCTACTTCAACAATGAGGTGGGCTTCGGTACCTGGCGTGAGGGGCACGGCGGTGCCGCCCAGCATCTTGCTGGTTATCTGCAGGGCATCAATTTCCAGCAGTTCCAGCGCGCTGGGTGTAAAGCCAGCACGAAATATGGCACTAACTGCTTCGCCTGCTTTTTCAAGTGATGAAAACGGCGCCAGCATCAGTAGATCGTAGCGGGGCAATGGAATTAAGCGAAGAACAATCTTGGTAACTACTGCAAGTGTTCCCTCACTGCCAACAATTAATTGAGTAAGGTTATAACCCGTGGCATTTTTAATTACGTTGGCACCTGTCCAGATGATTTCACCCGTAGGAAGCACTACCTGCAGGTTGAGTACATAATCTTTCACTACACCATACTTAACGGCTTTAGGGCCGCCGCTGTTTTCGGCAATATTGCCGCCGATAAAACAGGAGCCGCTGCTGGCAGGGTCTGGCGGATAAAACAATCCTTTTTCTTTTACCGCATTCATGAGCACTTCCGTGATAACGCCGGGCTCGGTGGTTACCTGCAGGTTTTGTTCGTCTACATGCAGTATGCTGTTCATGCGGTCCGTGCTTAAGAGCACACCACCCAGTTGCGGCAGGGCGCCGCCTGTTAAACCCGTACCGGCACCGCGCGGGGTAACGGGTATGCGGTATTGGTGGCAGAGGGCCATGATGGCGCTGATTTCCTCTGCCGTTCTGGGGCGTATGACCAGGTCTGGCAGGTAGACCAGGTTTTCGGTTTCATCATGACCGTATTGCTGTAAAGTTTCTTCATCTTCCAGCACATAGGCTGCGCCGGTAATAGCTTTGAACCTGTCTATAAGATGCAGCAACCTGTTCTCCTTCAGCTCCGCTGTTTGCATGCAACAATTTTGCTGCAAAATTAAATAATTGCCGCTGATCAACATATTTTTAATGACCGGCGGCAGCCGCAGGACGTTTTGCTCTTGAGCATTTGTTGGACGAAACCGTTGGGCGAGCCAGGATAAATTTCTACTGCGCGTTTATTCATACCTATCGCAAATAGTATCTTCATCACTGCATCTTGCATGCAGTCATATGAACGGCATTCCATCCAATTAATACAATGTCATGAAAAAATTATTATTGCTGCCCATTATTCTCATTGCTGTTGTTGCCTTAAGGCCCAGGCCTGTACTGTGGGTTGCCATTGGTGACTCTATTACTTACCTCAATGAACATGCAGATGAAACAGGCAACCGCATTACCAAAGGTTATATGACCAGGGTGAAGGAAAAAATACCCGGGCTTGATTATATCAACCAGGGGCATAATGGGTGGACCTCCGGCGGCATTGCCAAAGAGATAGATAACCTGGCACTTGTAAAGGCAGATATTTACTCCGTATTTCTTGGCACCAATGACTGGTGGCAGGGGCGCCCGCTGGGCAGCATGGCCGACTATACCGGTAATACCGGCAACAACACCGTGTATGGTTCTTTTAGGATCATCATTGATAAACTGCACCAGCTCAATAAGGATGCAAAGATTATTTTAATTACGCCCATGCAACGTGTTCACTTTGTATATATCAACAATAAAAAAAACAATGCCTGGGGTTCTTATAGAGATAAAAACGGGCAATCATTAGAGCAGTTTGCCGCTGCGGTAAAAGCCATTGCCAATTATGAGCATGCCGGGTTACTGGATCTTTATCACCAGAAGGGCATGGACATGCCACAGCTGGTAAAATATGAGCGATTGAAAGATCCCGCTACCGGAGAATACAAAAATTACAAGTATCCCTCTTTTATTGACATTCCTTTTAATCCTGAAACGGACGAGTACCCCTACCCGTTAGACGCTGTAGGCATTACTTATGACGGGCTGCATCCCTCTGATGAGGGCTATGCTATTATTGCTGATAAGCTGACAAAGATGATACGGGGTTTGCTGTAGTGTGTGTGAATTGCTTTAAACGCTCAGAGTCGCAAATGCAGCGATCCCCGTCTGACCCTCGGTCTGACGGGGTAGCAATAGCAGCGATTCGCCATTATCTTCTATTGTCGATTTTCTTTTATCGCCTTAAGCCGTCAGACCAGGGGTCAGACGGTTGAGACCTTCCCTTCATCGCCTTCCATCCCTTCTGCGGTTACTCTAATACTAAGACGGCTGGGTATTTTCGCGTTAAAGTGCTTGCCCCCCTATTTATGGTATTGCACAGGAATTTGCATGTGCTAGCTTTACCCTTCACAACAAGCCTGGTTAAGTCTCCTTCCATTTTTCTGCTCCTAAAGACAGCTACTGTTGGTTGCTTACCCTGCAGCCTGCAGGAGCCATTAATTCATTTCTCAAAAACAATATCATGCCCAGTTACAGACATTCACTTAACAGCAGCATTACACTAGACCACGTTCATTGTATTGATGAAGGCGATGGCCCCGGACTTGCAGAGCCCTACTTATGGACACTCTTTTTTAAAATTGATGGAGACAGCGTTGAATTTGCCGGTGTGCCCGCCCCGGTAGAAGATGGTTCTCTGTTTACGCTTCGCGGAACCGTAACCACCGTAAAAACATATGGCGGCCATCGCAACCTCCGCAACACGGATGATGACCCGGTAGATGAAGGAGAAGATGTGGCGATTCCTCCTGCTATTGGCCATTGGGAAACGGTGCTGGTGCCAATACCCGTTGCAGACCCTGTAAGGAAACTTGTAAAGGACACCGCAGGTATCCTGGACCTGCCCGGCACCATGGGCGTGGTTTGTATTCTAATGGAAGAAGATAACCTATCAGATAGTTCGGCGCTTGCTGGCTACAATGCGTTTTGCGCAACGTTTGAAGCAAAAATGAATGAATACATCAACAGCAGAACATCTACAAAATTAAAAAACAAAGACAGCAGCAGCGGGCAAGACGAAGAAAAAGCCTTCCAGGAAGGAATGCGGACTGCTATCAGCAACGCCATCAAATCAGCCATTATAGATGATCTCAACATCCTGGAGCTTGCATGGAATTATTTTGCCGGCGCCGATCAACAACTGGGCAGCGGTTCCTTCCAGTATAACACTGACATACTCGAAACCTACCAGCAAATACCCCTTAAAGCAAGATGGAAAGAAGGCGTAAGCGTAGGCGGACCATTTTCATTCTTTGAAGAAGGGCCCGGCAATTTTATACAGAGCGCCGGCGATTGGGAAATCTATGGCAATATTGCTGCGCAGCGTGTGCCGGATTATGTTGGAAGTTTTGGACCGATGGTACAGTTTAGCCCTGGTGACATGGCCATCCGCGATTTTATTTTCCGCGCTGATGCCGCCACCAAAGAAGGATTTGTAGGTGGCTTCCCTAATTTTTATACTGCAGTGTATGGAAGAAGCAATGTGGGCGGTACGATTTTTATGAAGCCGGGTTGTTCTGTACTTCGTGAAATACCCCTGAAGGAGTTGAATAACCCGCCGCTGAACGATTTTATCGCACGTTTCAGGGCCGTAAATGTTTATGCAAGAGACAAGGCATTTGTGGGTGGCTTTCCTAATTTTCACGATGCAGAAAAAATAGTGGCGGCTTCAAGCTTACCGGTCAATGCCACCCTTGATCACCATACCAGCTTCCTGGAGCGTACAATGGTTTGTGGTACAGTGCTGATAAAACCTGGCTGTGCTGAATACCACGAGGTTCCACTGGCTGCCCTAGGCAATCCTATATTGTCAGACATTGGCGCGCGCTTCAGGGCAACGCAGGATTATGCCCGGAACCATGGCTTTGTTGGCGGCTTCCCTGACTTTTTTCATATTAACAGGGGCAATGGCATTTTATGTGGCACCGTGCTGATAACGCATGCCGCTGCAGAATGGCGCGATGTATTATTATGGATTGGACCCGCATAGCCCTGGTCGGTCTGTAAGAACATTCTAACCATGCCTAGTAATTACCGGTATCCTTTTGCCTGCAGCTGGAACAACGATGCATAACGGCCGTTCTGCTGCAGCAGTTCTTCGTGTGATCCAATTTCTACCAGTTGCCCCTGTTCAAGCACCAGTATGCGGTCTGCCATGCGCACGGTAGAAAAGCGATGAGAAATAAGTACGGCAGATTTTCCCTTTGTAAGTTCTGCAAAGCGGAGAAAGACTTCGTATTCTGCACGGGCATCCAGCGCGCTGGTAGGCTCATCCAAAATAAGCAGCTGTGCATCTTTCATATAAGCACGCGCCAATGCCACTTTCTGCCATTCACCGCCGCTGAGCTCTACACCGTTGTTAAACCGCCTGCCCAGGGCCTGGTCGTACTTGTCTGGTAAACGTTGCGCCAGCAGGTTAGCCAGGCTCTTGGTGGCGGATTGTTCTATCAGTGGGCGGTCTTCCTTTGCATCAATATTACCTACTGCAATATTTTGTGCAAAGCTCATCTGGTAGCGGAGAAAATCCTGGAAGATGATACCTGTATTGCGACGAAGATCCAGGATATCATATTCACGCAAATCAACGCCATCCAGCAGGATGCGCCCTTCAGTAGGATCATATAAACGTGCCAGCAGTTTTACAAGCGTTGTTTTGCCGGCACCGTTTTCTCCTACCAGGGCCAGCTTTTCACCGGCGTGCAGGGTAAAGCTCAGGTGCCGGTTGGCCCATTGCTCCGTGTTATGGTATTTAAACCCTACGTTTTCAAAAACAAAACCATGTTGAATAGGATTTGGAAAAGGCCGTGGATGCGCGCTCACTTTTATTTTTGGTGCTATTTCAAAGAATTCAAAAAAATCGCGCAGGTAGATTGCGCCCTGGGATACGCTGGTGAAGCGCGACAAAATATTTTCCAACAGGCTGCGCAGCTGGCGGAAGGATCCGGCAAGAAAGGCCAGTGAACCAATGCTGATAGCGCCCTGCAGAGTTCTTGCAATAATAACAATATATGCACTGTAATAACCAGCGCTGCCCAGCAATGCAAAAAGCACACCCCATGCGGCGCGGCGGGTGGCCAGCTTTTTATTGTCGTGGTAAAATTTATTGCTCAGCTCTTTAAATCGGTCTACCAGGAAGTTGGAGAGATTAAAGAGTTTTACTTCCTTGGCTGTTTCATCACTGGCGCCGAGGTAACGCATGTAGTCCAGTTCCCGGCGTTCAGGTGTTTGTCCGCGTGTAAGTGCATAACTGCGATCATTAAAATAAGACTCCCCCAGAAAGGCAGGCACAATTGCCACCAGCAATAACAGTATCAGCCAGGGATTGAAGGCCAGTAAGCCGGCTGCCAGGAAACCCATGGTGATGAGATCCTGCACCTGCGTGAGCACTTGGGAAAGTAAGATGGTACGTCCAACGGTTTGTTGCCTGGCGCGTTCCAGCTTATCATAAAAAGCAGAATCTTCAAACTGGTCCAAATCCAATGTAGCCGCATGCTGCATGATGCGTACCGAAGTGTAATTGGAAAAAAGATCGCCCAGCAGGCTGTCTACGAGGGCAATACCGCGGTTGAGCGCATCGGAAAAAATGGCGAGCAAAAATTCTGCTGCCACCAGTTTCCACAAAAATGAATGGCTGGCAGCAGGCGTTTTGCTAACAGTAATGACTTCGTCTATAATTAATTTGCCGACATACAGAATGGCAACGGGCACAGCAGAACGAAGCAAGCGCAATACGGCGTTTAGAACGGTGTACCATGGATTTGTTTTCCATACCAGTGCAAAGAATGCAGGCAGGTTGCGGAGCGCCGCAAACTTTTCTTTTAATGTAGGTTTTTCAGTGGCCGCGGGCGTTCTGCCTCTTTCGCGTGCAAAGCTCAATTTGCTCATGTGTAAAAATAGCAAATACAGTAATTAAGATTTTTTGTTATTTCTGTAAGGGTCGTCCAGCTCAATTATAGCACAATTGTACAAGAACAACCGCCAGGGTATTGGCGTCTGCTTTTGTGGGCGAGGGCAAAGCAGTGATAGGCTTTTTGTTGTCCATAACAAATTAATTTATGTGATAAAGGCGGAGGGGCCACTCCATCTTGTCGCTAACTTTATGTTACAGCTTACCTCTGAACCTTGTCTTGCATGAAATCAATCTCCTCCTGGTATTTGATCGTATGGCTACTTTGTGTTGCGCCAAATATTGCGCAAAGCCAGCTCGTAGTAGCGAGAGTAATGAATCATGACACCTCATTTACTGTATATCGTGCCCCAACGGAAGAACATTATATTGTAGCCGCTGCCCTACAGCACCCCACGCGCGTTTTGTATTTGCTTTCACGTTATGGCAGCGTTGTGGATTCTATGAGACTGGCACAGGAAGATTACCTTGCAGTGAAGCAGGGGCTTGCAACACCCTTTGAATACTGCAGAATGCTCTATGAGAGTATGATTAGAGTGGGCCGCATTGCCACGGAACAACTTGCAAGAACCGGAAAGATAGATGAGCGATGGGAGTATGCAGCGCTAATGACTGATTTTATAGATCTACCTGCCAGCTCGGAGAGCGCTTTTACCAAACTGGCCATCGTGGATGAATTTACCAATCATTACCTCTATGCTCGTTGGCTGCTAGACTGCCCGGACCCAAGGACATTGCCGGAAGACAGCGCCCTTCTTACAAATGACGCTTTGCCACCTGCAGGCAGTATGATAAATGGACGAGACAGCATTTTCTATTATAACAAGAACACACTGGCTTGGATATACAAAGCAACGCTGGTCAAAAAGCGGGCGCTTATTTATTATTACGACAAAGATCAAAAGAAAGTAGACAGTCTGGCGATACATGCCGAAACCGCTGAAAAGTTACAAAGAAACAAAACAGATGTATTCTTGTACTATCGATGCTTGCTGGCAATACAGCAGCAAGCTACGCTTTCCACAATATACTGGTTGGAGAAGGCCAGGCGCGAACACCCCTTTGCATTAGTACAGTTTACACAAGACGAGCGGTACAATCCGGCACTGGTGATAGCAGGCTTGGAAAAACAACTGCACAGGTTGGATACTGCCATCCATTTTGCGGCCTATCCAAGCGCTACGATGATGGCAACGGTGGTGCGCAAGTACTATTATTCAACCCCGGATTATACACCGCTTCTTTCAATGCTGGGCATGAGCTATAATTTGGTTAGCACTAGAGGCAACAAAATGTACGAACTGGCGGACCAACGCGGTAATGTAATGGCCGCGATCAGTGATAAAAAGATTGCCTTTTCAAATAATGGCAACACTGTTGATTTTTACCAAGCCGATGTGTTAAGCGCCAGCGACTATTATTCTTTTGGCATGGTGAGCCGTTCCGCTAAGGCTCCAACATCAGCAAGTTACCGATATGGGTTTAATGGGAAGGAGAATGATAATGAGGTGAAAGGCGAAGGCAATCAATATGATTATGGGTTTAGGATTTATGATCCAAGGGTGGGTAGATTCTTATCCGTTGATCCATTATTCAAAGGGTATCCTTGGTATACGCCTTACCAGTTTGCAGGCAATATGCCAATTTGGGCAATAGACCTCGATGGGTTAGAGGAAATGAAAGCTAACTCTGTCGCTAATGTTATAAAAGATATTGAAGGCAATATTG
>DATJGC010000511.1:0-3640 GCA_035495345.1 Chitinophagaceae bacterium
ATCATGGCTTCCAGTACCCTTGGGTCTAGTGCGGTGGTAGCGGCATTATCCAAATAAATTCTTTGCATCCAGCGGCCGTTGCGGCATTAATTTTTTAAAAGATGCGCAAAGGTAAGAAATAAACGGAAGCTGGCCGGGCAATAGGAAATGGGTGCTTGCTTTCTAGCAGACACGATGAGCCAGGTTGTAAAATTCTGTGCGTTATTAATCAAACCCGAAACGAAAAAAATGGTAAAACACCCAAAAGACAGCCGCAATTGCTATAACTAATAGTGACAGTAAAATGATTATCCATAGAGCGCAGCCAAATCTTGGTTTTTGATACCATTTCATTGCTATGTTACTAACGGTATAATAAAAAGCCCTGCGCCGCACAGGTGTAGTGCAGGCAGGGTCTAAAAGTATTAACGAAACTTACATAAACTCTTTAATATCCTGCATCAGTCGCAAGGCAATATTATTCGCCGTGGTTTCAAAATTGCTTTCTGCATAGATGCGTATAATGGGCTCTGTATTGGATGTGCGCAAATGCACCCAGTCGTTGTCGAACTCTATCTTTAGCCCGTCTTCCGTATTCACCGGTTGCTTTTTGTATTTCGTTTGTATTTTTTCAAAGATGGCAGGTACATTGATGCCTTTCTCCAGTTCAATCTTGTTCTTAGAAATAAAGTAATCAGGGTATCTGGCCCTGAAAGATTTGATGCCATTTTTATGCTGTGCCAGCGCGCTAAGAAAGAGGCCAATGCCAATGAGTGCGTCACGACCGTAATGCAAATCCGGTACTATGATGCCGCCATTGCCTTCGCCGCCAATCACCGCATTGGTTTCCTTCATCTTTTTTACCACATTTACTTCGCCTACGGCAGAAGGAAAGTATTCGCCACCATGCTTGATAGTGATATCCTTTAAAGCCTTTGTAGAAGACATGTTGGAAACGGTATTGCCCTTTCTTTTGCCCAGCACGTAATCTGCCACGGCAACAAGGGTATATTCTTCGCCAAACATGCTGCCATCTTCACACACAAAACAAAGACGGTCTACATCAGGGTCTGTGGCAATTCCGAAAGAAGCATTTTGTTTTTTCACTTCTGAGCTGAGCGCCGAAAGATTTTCTGGCAATGGTTCAGGGTTGTGTGCAAACCTGCCGTTTACTTCTCCGTTGAGTACAATAACATCATCTACCCCCAATGCTTTTAACAGCGGTGGTAAAAACAGGGCGCCGGTAGAGTTCACCACATCTACCACCACCTTGTAATTTTTTAGTTTAATGAGGTCTACATCTACCAACGGGTAATTAACCACCGCATCAATATGTTTCTGCAGCGTATGCGTGTTCTTGATACACTGTCCAATCTTATCTACAGGGGCAAACAGGAAATCTCCCTTGGAAGCAATCTGCAGGATGGCCGCCCCATCATCTGCACTGATAAATTCGCCTGCTTTGTTCAGCAACTTAAGCGCATTCCATTCTTTTGGGTTATGGCTGGCCGTTATAATAATGCCGCCATCAGCATTTTCCCATACCACCGCCATTTCAACAGTGGGTGTGGTAGACAAGCCAAGATCTACCACGTTAATGCCAAGGGCCAGCAAGGTATTGGTAACAAGGCTGCTGATCATATCACCACTGATGCGGCCATCACGACCGATCACTACTTTTTTGCCATTGTGTTGTTTGGAAAGCCAGGTACCGTAGGCCGCGGCAAATTTTACCACATCCGGGGGCGTTAAGTTTTCATTGCTGTAGCCGCCCACTGTTCCACGTATGCCTGATATGCTCTTGATTAATGCCACGGTAATAAGGTTTGCTGTTGTGCGAAAATAGGGTTTACCAAAACCGGAATCGTGGCCCTTCAAAGAATTGGAAGAATAGTATTACTGGTCTATAAAGATATTGCAATATTTTTTATTTCTCATAGCCGGGAAGCCCGCAGGTGCTATAAATTATTCACATTTATAAGGCCTGAGAAGACGCTATATTGGTTTTGACTACTACATTTGATGAAATTTAAGGTATGGCCGCATCAGGTGAATGGTTCCGCGATTGGTTTAACACTTCTTATTATCACCAGTTGTATTTCAACAGGGATGAGACAGAAGCCGCCGCCTTTATTCACCGCCTGCTCAATTACCTAAAACCCGACCCCGATGCTTTGCTGATAGATGTGGCCTGCGGAAGGGGCAGGCACGCAAAAATGCTTGCGCAACATGGCTATTCCGTTACCGGCATTGATCTCTCCGCAGAAAACATCAGCGTTGCCAAGGCCTTTGAAACAGAAAAGCTGCAATTTTTTCAGCATGATATGCGACTGCCATTCTGGATCAATTTTTTTGATTACGCGTTTAATTTCTTTACCAGCTTTGGTTACTTCCGCACAGAGCGCGAGCATTACAACGCCGTGCGCACCATTGCACAATCTCTGCACCCCGGCGGTACGCTCATGATGGATTACCTGAATGTACACTATGCAGAAGACCACCTGGTGCATAAATCAGAGAAGGAAATTGATGGCGTTAATTTTTTTCTTACCAAATGGTATGATGAAAGCTATTTCTATAAAAAAATATTGGTGGAAGATGAGCGATTGGAAGCGCCATTGGAGTTTACGGAAAAAGTAGCCAAATTTTCATTGGGCGATTTCAATGATATGTTTGCGTTTCATGATCTGCAGCTGCAGGAAGTGTTTGGCAATTACCAGCTCGGTAGTTATGATGTAAAAAAATCGCCCCGCCTCATCATGATTGCAAGAAAGCTTAGACACTGATGCGCTTGAAAAATTAGCCACCGGTTGCCTACACCTTATCGATCTTATCTTTTCTTTTTATTGTTCTTCATCAGGTAGCGTGCAGTTTCAAAGATGGCCTCTGTGTATTGCCTGCTCATGGCCGTAATGGAATCCGGTGCAGTGGATTGGGCAGGCTTCGCAAAATCTGCCCAAAGCATTTTTTCCTGGCTGCCCTGCTGGTTGCGCGTAAAATACCAGGAACCATTAATTACACCCACATCCTTGTTATTGGCATCATAGATAAAAGCAATATTGCTTTTGCCGCTATCAAGCGCATACTGTTGCAACAGGTCTCTCCCCATACCGGTATTGCGGTAATTGATCTTTGCCAGGCCGGCCAGCGTTGGCAACACATCTACCTGCGAGGCCACGCAATGCAAACGCCTGGGCGCTATCAGCTGCGGCGCATAAAATAAAAGGGGCACATGGTTGCGGGTAAGTCCATCGCGGCTCCAGGCTGATGGAAACCGGCTTCCCGCATTGCCGTCAATGCCATGGTCGCCCACAAACATGAACACCGTATTCGCAAAATAGGGTTCTTTTTTAGCCGCTTCTATAAACGAGCGGTAACAGAAATCTGTAAAACGAAATGCATTGAGTTCATCATTGTTTTCGAAACCGTAATTGCGGAGGCTGTCGGCCGGCAAGGTGATTTTTTGAAACTCCTTTAAATCTTCTGCCGGAATGGTATAGGGGCGGTGGTTGTCGGCCGTTTGAATTACGGCAAAAAACGGCGTGGTTTCTTTAGCCAGGCGGTTATTGGCTTCCTTAAAAAGATTGCGGTCACTGATTCCCCACACATCTACCTTGGAAGCGGTATAATCTTTTTCTTCAAAGATGCGCAGGTCTTTGAT
>DATJGC010000512.1:0-5996 GCA_035495345.1 Chitinophagaceae bacterium
TAATACACAACGGGTATTCAGCCATCTGCTTTTTACCCCCAATTAAAAACCGAAGCCCCAGAGCTTCGGTTTTTTTATACAAAACATTAAATGTTTTCACATATTGCGGAGTGCATGGCTGCCGTGCAGACTTTCCAGGATTCTAATAAAAAAACATACACCCATTTTTCTACATTACTAACCGGTATGGGTATGCGTTAATTGGAAAATCCTGTACTTTCTGATGGAGGCAAGCTAGGTTGCCTTATCACGTGTATTTCTAACCAGGCTGATACCTGCAAAGAAAAAGATGGCACCCAAAATAGAAGCAAAAAGTATCATTTTAATACTTCTTGTACCGGAGCCGCCATTGACAAAGCTGATGCCGGCATAAATCAATCCTACTATGCCCAGCAAACTCAGTATGATACCCAGGACGCGTTTTTCCATGATGTAATTGTTTACTACCATTAATCATATGCCGTACCAACTTGTAACAGGCTATTAAATAACGGTACACTCCCGCAAGGGCATCGGCTTAAAAATGGTTGAGGAGAAAACTCCCCAAAAGTGGCGCGTCTTGCTTTGTCATTAAAACCTGGCAGATAGTGTTACACCAATGGTGCGCGGGTTACCCAGGTGTACCGCACCAAAATCATAGGCATACGCTATATACTTTGTATTGCCTGCATTGCGCCACCAGCCCCAGATACCCCAATGCCTGTTATGGATGCCCAGTTTTGCATTCAGCAACTGGTAAGCACCCTGTTCAATGCTATTGGCAAAATCAAAATACCGCTTTCCAAAATAGAACCACTCCCCTCTTGCCGTTAGCTGCCATTGTTGTTTTTCGCTGAGCATAATGCTGTATTGCAGGGCGGCAAGGGAAGTAATATCCGGGGTAAAAATTTGTCTTTTGCCATTCAGATCTATTATCTGCCCACCGGCGGAGATGCCCGTGGATTTATATACAGCATGGGTATAGCCTGCACTATAAGTAAATTCGAGTCCCTTCAACGGATTGGCAGCTATCTCCAGTTCGGCACCCCTGCTATTTAAACGGCCGGTATTTTTTGTAACAGTAATAGCATCCGGCAATACCAATACCGGCACCTGTGCATTGTTCAGGTAAGTTAGAAACAACACTGCATTTACGCGTAAACGATTATTAAAGAAATCATTCTTGCTGCCCAGCTCAATATTGTTGCTATACTCCGGTGAATAAGGATACAAAGGCGGTGCGGACGGATCTCCCGAGAGTTGTGTAAGACCACCCGTACGGTAACCCCTGCTATAACCTGCATACAGGCTGCTGCCTGCTCCCAGCTCATAGCGCAGTGCAAGCTTGGGAGACAATGCATTAAAATGAACGGTGGCCGAAGTATCAGGTGTGGTAACCATGGGTGCGCTGCCGTCTGGCTGATACTCACCCATTACGTTTAATTTGCGGCGTTCGTAATCATAGCGCAGTCCTGCCACCAGGCTCAGCTTAGGCAGTAATTGATACGTAAGCTGACCATACAAGGCAAGGCCGGTGTTTCTTCCGGTGCTGGTATTAATGCTTGAAAAATCAGTGGCGGGGATGCCCAGTGCGCCCGCATCTTTTCCGAAATGGGTGGCCTGTTTGTTTGGTACATACTGGTGAAAGAAATAGGTACCGGCAGTCCAGCCCAGTTTACTGGTTTTTGTATCTGCTGAGGTAATCCGAAACTCATTGGTAAACACTTTTACATTGTTCCAATGACGGCCATAATCATTAATAACGGTTACAGCGTCTAAGGGTGAAAAGTCGCCATCAATGGGCGATTGGTAATACCGGTAATTATTTTGCCAGGCAGTTTGTATGCTGATATCTGCCACAGCGCCTTTGTGCTGCAGCGACAATGCGGTGTTATAGGTATTGTCTACCATTTTACCAATGGCATTCTGGTTGAGTACAAACGGGTGTTGCAGTGCATCATCTACCCCATTGACTACGGGGAACGCCCCATTGTTGCGGTTCAGTTGTAGTTTGCCATGCAAGCCGATGGTCCAGTTGGACCCGGGCAGGTATTGAAGATAATACTGTACACCGTTTTGCTGCTGTTTGTCGAATGAACTGTTGTTAAACTCATTCTGGTAGTAGCCATTTCTTTTTGCAATGGCAAAGGCAAAGCCCGCGCTTAATTTATTTTTTACGAGTGGAAAACGAAGACCGCCAGAATAACGCTGCTGATGGTAATTGCCTGCTGAAAGTTCTACAAAGCCGCCCGTTTCAGCACTGGGTTTTTTGGTAACAATGTTGATGACGCCACCCATGGCATTTCTCCCGTAGAGTGTTCCCTGCGGGCCCCGCAGAATTTCAATTCTTTCAATGTCTGCGAGCTGTGGTATATATGTATCCAGGCTAAACTGGTTTACACCATCTATATAGGTGGTAACGGAGGGATCATAAGACGTGGTGGTAATACCGCGGATGGAAGTTACATTTCTTTCATCTCCCGGATTGCCGGCGTATAAGTTGGGCACAATGCCGGAAAGGTCCCCAATGTTCCACAAGCGATAATCACTGACCTGCTGCGCGGTTAATGCCGTTACACTCACCGGTATTTTCTGCAGCAGTTCTTCCTTTTTACCTGCGCTCACCACTACGGTTTCCAGCTGTCGCAACGAGGTTTGCAACTGAAACCGCAAAGGCGCCGATGAAGCAGCGGTAACGATAATTTCCTTTGCCTGGCTTGCATACCCAATGGCTGTTATTTCAATGATATAACGGCCGGGCAATAATTTATTAAACACAAATTGTCCTGCATCGTTACTGATAACTGCGGAAGGCGTGTTCAATAACCGAACCGTTGCATGGCTGATGGGCTTTGCAGCTGCATCTGTAACCAACCCTTCTATTACTGCCTGTGCGTTAATACGGCTACTGATCAACAAAATAAATAGTACGGACAAAATCCTTGTACAGCAATTGCTCTTCATTCTATCACTTTTAAAAAGGTCTGCAGGCGGGCAGCTAAAACCGCCCGGCCTGCAGACATTATTTTTTACAGAAGCTCTTTTATTTGAATTGTACAGCCACCACGCCACCTTTTATTTTATCCTGGCCATGGTACAAAATGTAAATGCTATGCAGCTGACCATCCGTTACTGGCGTAATGGGCAATACTGCGTCGCCCATCTGGATGCCTTTAGCGGGCGCGGCCATACTTCCTTTACCCAGTAATTTACCATCGGGTGCATCAAGCCTTGCTTCAAAGTCAAGCTTGCGGCCTTCATCCTGCCAACGGCTATTCACGGTAATGGATGAAACACCTGTGAGATCTATATTATCGAATGCAAACCATGCTTCGCCGGCAGGCAAAATTAAAATGGTCATTCCTCCTGCACGGAAACTAGTAACACCGTTCATTTTGGTAACTGATCTTGCGGAGAAGGTATTGCTGTGCAGTGAAGCCACGGCATTGCCTGTCAGCGCTTTTATATTATTGCCTCCCTTATCAGTATAGCTGGCGGCAATTACCATGGTGCTATTCGGCTTTACGGTGGCAGGCGCCACCACGGAGCCTTTTGCAGGCAATGATTTTTTTACGGCTGCAGGATTGCTCAGCGAGAGTATCCAGGTAACAATCTGCCCTGCATCTTCCTGTGATAAGGTAGGATGCGCGGCCATTGCTACTTCTCCCCAGGCGCCACTGCCTCCTTTGATAATCTTCTGGGTGAGATAACTCATGGCATTGGCATCTTTTGCATAACGCTGCGATACCTGTATAAAGGAAGGACCAATGGATTTCTCCGCCTCTTTATGACAGGCCTTACAATCTAAAGACAGCATTACATTCTTGCCACTGATGTTTGCCATGCCCTGCTGGTGACCCATGGTAGCACCGGCTTTGTCAAAACCTTCAGGGTAATCAACGGACACAAACAGGTTGGCGGGGTCAATAGCGGCAGTATCTGTTTTGTCTGCCACGGTAACATCATATTGTACAGGCTGGCCGGGAATGAAGAATGATTTATTACCACCGCTGATACGCACCTGCACCTGCGGTACTTCGTTACCTGCATAGATGGCCACCGGCGCGCTTACCGTACTGTCTCCCTTACTGTCTGTAGCCACCAGGGTAATCTTGTAATCGCCGGGTTGGTTATAGGTAAACGTTGCTTCCGGCAGATCGGTTTCTTTGCTGCTGCCATTGCCAAAATGCCATTTGTAACTTACCTTATCTTTTTCAGGATCTGTCGCCGTTGCCTTCACGGTAACGGTCATGGGCAGCACGCCAGAGGTTTTATCAATGCTGATGGCGCTTACCGCCGGGGCACGGTTACCGGCGTTGTAATCAATTCTTGCAAGACCCGCATCAGGGTTTTTAGAAAACCATCCGCTGCCGTATTCCAGCAGGTAGAGTTTTCCATCGGGCCCTACTTCCATGTCTATGAGAGAGTTTACTTTAATGCTGCCAAAGAAGGGTTCCATCTTGTCAAAATCGCCATTGGGTAAAAGTGTCACGGCTTTTATCCATCCGCGAATCCAATCATAGATGATCAGTTTGCCGTTGTAATATTCCGGCAGCCTGGTTTCTTTTGGAAACATATCTGTATAATAAACCGGTCCGGCCATGGCATTTCTTCCGCCAGTGCCCACCTGTGGGAAGTCGGGCGATGCGGCATATGGATACCATATGAACGCCGGTTGTGCAGGCGGCAGTTCGCGGAGCCCTGTATTGTTTCTAGAATTGTTGACGGGTTTAGCGGGGTCAAAAGCAGCACCGCTCTGGCCTGTGGCATAATTGTATTCTCTGTAAGCATAGTTGTTGCCCACAAACAAAGGCCATCCAAAGAAACCTGCCTTGCGTGCCTGGTTTACTTCATCATAGCCGCGCGGGCCACGGGTAGCAAAGCTGTCGTTCTGTGCATCCGGACCCACTTCTCCCCAATAGAGATAACTGTTTTTCTGGTCTACTGAAATACGGTAGGGATTGCGGTTGCCCATTACATAAATTTCCGGTCTTGTTTTTTCCATGCCTTTGGGAAATAGATTGCCTTCTGGTATCTCGTAACTGCCATCATCTTTTACACGTATACGCATGATCTTTCCGCGGAGGTCGTTGGTATTGCCGGCAGATCTTCTTGCATCATATTGCTGGTGACCGGGTTCATCATTGAGCGGACCATAACCACTGTTTACATATTTCTGTCCGCGTTCATCAAAGGGTGTTGAATTGTCGCCGGCAGAGAAATACAGCAAACCATCGGGACCAAAAGCAATGGAGCCACCGGTATGGCAACAGATTTCACGTTGTGATTTTACTTCCAGGATTACTTTTTCGGTGGATTTATCCAGCGTATCATTTTTGAATGTAAAGCGTGACAGGCGGTTCACCGAACTATCAATGGGACTGTAATAAATATACACCCAGTTGTTTTTTGCATAGTTGGGATCCTTTGCAAGCCCCAGCATGCCCTCTTCAGCATTTACACCTGGTATGTAGGTTTTGAAATACACGTCCAGGAAACCCACCTGCTTTACTTTTTTTGTATCGTTCTTAAACAACATTACTTCGCCGCGGCGCTGTATCACCAGTATGTCAAGGTTGGGCAACACGGTCATTTCTGTGGGCTCATAAAAATCGCCCTGGGCCAGCTGTGTTTTTGTAAAGCGGTTGTCATCGGGCGGTATCATTGTCTTTGCTTTCGCATAATCAAGGCTGTTATTGCCAATGGCATATTGTATGCCCGCCAGCAAATGCCCCAGGTAGAGCGAGTCTGCAAATGATTCCTTGGTATGGCCGAGATTGGTGTACAATGCACGACCGCCATCATACTCGTGGTACCAGGCCATCGGGTGATAATCACCGTTAGCACCGCCGTGGTAGGTCTTTTCGTCGATGGTGAGCAATACTTTTACGTCTTTGCTCAGTTTTTTAAAGCTGTAGAATTCATCGGTCCTTTTCCAGGGGCGTGGCAGTTGTTTTGTGGCATCATTGGTAGAATCTACAATGGTAAAAACGCCTTCCTGTATATTGGGGAAGGTA
>DATJGC010000513.1:0-2810 GCA_035495345.1 Chitinophagaceae bacterium
CCGGTATTTTGATACGGCATCAAGTGCTAAAGGCGTAGATCGTTTTGGCGATATACAGCTGGAAGGCAATATAGAATACCGGTTTAACCTGGGCAACCTCTTTGGCATCAAATTTAAAAGTGCGCTTTTTACAGACATTGGCAATATCTGGTACCGCAGCAATAATTTTGACCCCCAATACAAGGGCGCTAATTTCAACATCAATAAATTATATACGGATATTGCGGTGGGTGCCGGCACCAGCCTCAGGGCCGATTTTGATTACTTCCTCATCCGCTTTGACTGGGCGTATAAATTAAAAGACCCTGCCTACGCCAGTGAAAACTATGGCTGGTTTCATGATGTTCAACTACTGCGGGGCCAGTTTCAGCTTGGCATTAATTATCCTTTCTAAACAGCGCGCCTGCTGTCATTTACCATTTGTTCCAGTTGCTCAATGGTCATAGCATCTTCTAACCGAAACTCACCAATGGCGGTTCTGCAAAGGCTGCTCAGGTAACCACCACAACCCAGTGCCGCACCAAAATCATTGGCCAAACTGCGTATATACGTGCCCGTTGAACAGGCTACCCTGAAATAAACTGTTGGCATTTCAATGGATGTAATTTCAAAAGCACGGATAAACAGCTTCCTGGGTTCCAGCTCCATGGTTTCTCCCCTTCTTGCCATTTCATAAATGCGTTTACCGTCTTTTTTAATGGCAGAATGCATGGGAGGCACTTGTAAAATATGGCCGGTGAAGGCCGTGGTGGCAGCACGCACCTGCTCTTCTGTAATGCCGCTCACGGGCTGCTGGTGCATGGGCTCGCTTTCCAGGTCGAAGGTGGGTGTTACCGCGCCCAGCGTAATGCTGCCGGTATATTCCTTCTCCTTTGCCATGAACTCATTGATGCGCTTGGTAAACTTTCCGGTACAAACAATGAGCAAGCCGGTAGCCAGCGGATCAAGCGTGCCGGCATGTCCCACTTTCTTTATTTTTATTAACTGCCTTACTTTTCTGATTACATCAAACGATGTCCATTCATATGGTTTATTGATAAGTAAGACCTTTCCTTCTTCGTATATATTTGGCAATGACTGCAAGCGTAAGTTTTGGCCGAAGATAAGTAATGCGCTGCAAGCGGCGGACAATTCTCCCTATAGGATTCATCAGATGGCCTGCCTGGCCTTTAGCTCAAGGTATTTGTTGAGCGTATTAACGGTTACATTTTGCGGCGCGCTGAGTATGGAGAGAATGCCATATTGCTGCAGCTCTTTTACAATGAGTTTTTTTTCGAAAGCAAATTTTTCTGCAATGGTTTTTGTGTATACGGCTTCAATGTTGTTCGCAGGTGCGGTGGTTACAGCATGCAATTCTGTATTCTCAAAAAACACTACCAGCAGCAGGTGATTGCGGGCAATTTTACGCAGGTAAGGAAGCTGCCGTTGCAAACCGGTCATGCTTTCAAAATTAGTAAAGAGCACCACCAGGCTACGTTGTGTAACACGGGTACGCATGTGTGCGTACAGGCGTTCAAAGTCGCTTTCCAGGTACCGAGTTTTCTGGTTGTACAAGACCTCCAGCACAGACTGCATCTGCGTGGCTTTTTTATCCGCTATCAGTGTGCTGCCCAGCTTTTCAGAAAACGTAATCAACCCGGCCTTGTCTTGTTTAAGCAGCGCTACATTGGTAAGCACCAGGGTGGCATTAATGGCATAGTCCAGCAGGCTGAGGCCTGCAAAAGGCATTTTCATGGTACGGCCTTTATCTATGACGCAGTAGATCTGCTGGCTTTTTTCGTCGGTAAAATGGTTCACCATCAGTTGTCCTCTCCTGGCCGTGGCTTTCCAGTTTACGGTGCGGTAATCATCACCGCGCACATATTCCTTTATCTGTTCAAACTCCATGCTATGCCCAATGCGGCGTGTTTTTTTTATGCCCGCTTCGCTCAACCTGTTGTGAATGGCCATCAGCTGGTATTTGCGCATTTGCAGGTAAGACGGGTATACCGGCACCGTATGCGGCTGGTTAAACCGAAAACGACGTTTCACAAACCCAATGGCACTGGATACATAGACATTGATAAAGCCAAATTCATACGCGCCGCGCTTGGTGGGCCGCAACTGGTAGTTAATGATCTTATTGCTGTTGGCGGGCAGTGGTGCAACAAAAAGAATATCCCTTCGCTGAAACTGCGCGGGTATTTCATCTATCACTTCTGCCTGCACCGCAAACGGAAAATGATTTTCAAGATCAATGCGTACCGGGTTTTCATCCCCATTGCTGAAACGCTCTGCATGCGTGCGGCGGGCAAAAAGGCCCTTGCTTTTACCAAACAACAATATATAATCTACTAAGATGAAGAGCACCACTGCAGCCAGCGCTACAAAGGGTAGTATGCCCAGCCATACCAGGAAAAAACGCAGCACAAACAACAATACGGTACCGCAGAGTGCCGCAAAACACCTGTTGCTAAAAAACAAATCGCCGATATACCTGGTGCGCCAGTGCTTCAAACTATGATTTTTTGTTGCTTCTTTTAATGAATAAGAATTCGCTACGGCATGCAATTAACGGGGCACTTCAATCTTCTTCAGGATGGCTTCAATGATTTCATCTGGCGTACCTCCCTCCATATCTTTTTCTGGCGTTAAAATGATACGATGCCTCAATACGGGTGGCGCCACGGCAATAACATCATCGGGCGTTACAAAATCACGGCCACGCATGGCCGCAAATGCTTTAGCGCTTTTTAAGATGGCTACAGAAGCGCGGGGTGAGGCGCCAAGGTAGAGCGACTTATTATTCCGCGTTTCATGCACTATTTGCG
>DATJGC010000514.1:0-2216 GCA_035495345.1 Chitinophagaceae bacterium
TTTAGGGTACTTCCAAAATCTGAGTAGTTTTCAAAACGAAGCGCCGCCTGTATTAACCAATGCGAACTGAGATCCTGTTCAAGGTCTGCATACAGCGCAATATTGTGTCTTGCATGTTGCCTGGCATAGTCAGGTACAAAGCCCGCAAATACCTGCGCGCCGGAAGCAGCGCCGGAAGCGGTATTATAGTTCCTGTAAGAGGCCTCTTCGCCCGCTCGTTGTGAATACTGATCTACCCTGAACTCCGCGCCTTGTGCAATATGCAATCCCTGCAGTATTGTAAAATGTCGGGTAAAGTCGAGGTTAATGGTGTTTTGGAGAAATTGCAGTCCGCCTGCATCAAACTTTGTTGGCACATTGTTGCCGGTAGCAAATTGCGTATAGTTTACGGAATTAGCAATATTAAAATCAAAGTGGTTTACCCCAAATGTATTGGATAGACTGGCTTTCCATTTACCCAGCGCACCGTTGATGCCTGCCGAAAAGGAAATGTCTTTTATATGGCTTTTAATGAGTGGTAAAAAGCCATTGGGGTACAGCGTAAATACTTTATCAGCATAGATGCCTGCACCGCTGGTAACGGAAGAAGGGTACCTGAAAAAGCCTGCGGCCTCTCCCTGCTTGCTACTGTAGCCCGCCACCAGTTGTAGCTGCCATTGCCTGCTGAGGGCATATGCTGCATTCAGCATAAAGGCAGCACTGCTCATCCTGGAATTGCCAATGCGCATATCAAAATTATTTCTTGATAATCCTCTTGCCGCCAGTATAGAATCATCTCGGTTGGCGCCGTTGATATTGGCGTATAACGGTCCTGTATAGGTGCCGCTGCGGTTGGTTTTATCGCGCAGCGAATAGTTACCGGTAAGGTTAATAAAGCCATTATGATTCAAAGAAAAACCGTAATTAAGCCCGGCCAGAAAATTGCCGCCGTCCTGCACATGCTTGTTGCCTGCACCGGTCATTCCAAGTTTGCTTAGTGCATAGTCTTTGTTGTAACGTGTACTGTTTTCTCCTGCAGAGATATTACCGCTCAGTTGCTGCACTGTTTTTTTTAGCACAATGTTGATTACACCTGCAATAGCGTCAGAACCATACTGTGCCGCGGCGCCATCTCTTAATACTTCAATTCTTTCAATGGCCTCTACGGGTATTGCACCAAGGTCTGTTCCCGCCTGCCCGCGGTTAACCGTGCCGTTTACATTTACCAATGCCGCCTGGTGCCTGCGTTTGCCGTTGATGAGTACCAGCAGTTGATCGCTGCCCAGCCCGCGCAGCTGCGCAGGGTCTATATGGTCTGTACCATCTGCCACTGCCTGCCGCGCAGATTGAAAGGAAGGCGCGGTGTAGGAGAGCAATTGCTGCACATCTGTTTGTGCAAGCTGTTTGGCCATGGCGGCCACCGGAATTATATCTACCGGTACAGGGCTCTGTACATTTGTGCGCGATGGATTTCTGGAACCAATCACGGTTACCACGGTTTCACGCTGCACGGGTTGCAGCACAATTGAATAATAAGCGGTACCAGGATTGATGGCAATGGTACGCGTTTCATACCCGGTATAACTCACCACAATGTTTTTAGCGGAGGCATCCAGGTTGATGGTGAAGCTTCCATCATCCGTGCTAAGGGTAGCCGTTTTTCCGGGCTTTGTAATGATGGTGGCCCTTGCCAGCGCGGCGCCGGTAGCGGCGTCTGATACTTTGCCGCGGATAGGTTGTTGCGCCAGCAGGGTAATGCTGAGAAAGATGGCTGCCAGTAAGCAGGCGAGCGGGCTTAGTGATTGTTTTACTTTTGATAAGATAAGGTGCAACATGTTCATTCTTATATTGATTGTTTAATTAGATACAGGCATGGATGTTGAAGGCCGCACAAAAGACGAGCGCATAGCGCGGGGCATAGCAACGTTATATGCAACAGCGGGGGCTGTTTGAAACAGCCATTAACGCCTTACAAAACTGCAATGATTGACTGCATTGTATCTTAGGGTTATTCCCTATTTCATGCAATAAGATTCCCTATCTGATGCGTAAATGGAAGCGAGCTGCATAAAAGTATGGCCAGCCACAGGCCGACCATACTTTGTCAGTGGTGTTTAGGCAAATACCACATCATTTAGCACAATGGCCATTTCATACGTTTCTACGCGTAGGCTGGCAGCCACTACACCATACCTTTCCGGTATGTTTTTAGCAAGCGGTGAATTCCAAAACGCTTC
>DATJGC010000515.1:0-3893 GCA_035495345.1 Chitinophagaceae bacterium
AAAACAATGGGAACACAAGGGCGGGCCCGGGCATTGGCCAGACTGTGATATGCTGCAGGTAGGCAGGCTGTCTAAACGCGGACCGGTAGGAGAAGAACGCTACAGCAGGTTCACTGATGATGAACTGTACACACACCTTACTTTCTGGAGTATCTACCAGAGCCCGTTAATGATTGGCGGCCACCTGCCGGATAACCGCAACCTTGAATGGCAATTGCTCAGCAATGAAGAAGTGATAGCAGTAAACCAGCAAGGCAGTTATCCTACCCAGTTGCTAAACACAGACAGCAGTGCCATCTGGGTTTCTTACAGTACTACGCAACAGGCTATTTACCTGGCCGTCTTTAATCTTTCCAGCACAACCAGCACCATACCGCTGCAACTAAAGGCCTGGAAGCTGGAGGGCAACTGGAAGCTACGCGATTGCTGGAAGAAACAGGATCTGGGCATCCTTAAAAACCACGTAGAACAAAAAGTAAATGCACACGGTGCAGTTTTGTTGAAGATAACAACGGATGGCAGATTTGCGCAGCAAAAAATTGTACCCGCAACTGCTAACCTTAAATAATGAAGCCATGAAAAAGATGATTGCGCTGCCATTGCTTTGCCTGTTAACCGCTGCCCACGCACAACAGCAGGATTACCCGGTACAGGCCGTGCCGTTTACCCAGGTAAAGCTGACCGATAAATTCTGGTTGCCAAAGATTGAAACCAACCGCACTGTTACCATTCCGGCTTCTTTTAAAAGATGCGAGAATACCGGGCGTGTAAAGAATTTTACGATGGCAGCAGAGAAAAAAGGAAAATTCTGCACCACTTTTCCTTTTGATGATACAGATATTTATAAAACGATTGAAGGGGCGGCTTTCTCGCTGGCCGTACATCCTGATGCGCGACTGGATGCTTATATAGATTCGCTGATTACCATCATTGGCCTTGCGCAGGAGCCCGATGGTTATCTCTATACCGCCAGGACCATCGACCCCGCACATCCGCATGCATGGGCCGGCACACAACGCTGGCAGCGTGAGCGTGAACTAAGTCATGAATTGTACAATGCCGGTCATTTGTATGAAGCAGCCGCTGCGCATTTCATGGCCACCAAAAAACGCAACCTGTTTAACATTGCCCTGAAAAACGCAGACCTGGTGTGCAGCGTGTTTGGTCCGGGCAAGCTGCAGGTAGCACCCGGTCATGAAATAGTTGAAATGGGCCTTGTAAAATTGTACCGCCTTACCGGCAAAAAAGAATATCTCTCCACCGCCGCATTCTTTATAGAGGAGCGCGGTCGTTACAATGGCTATGACCCCAAAAGCAAAGACCCCTGGAAGAACGGTTCTTACTGGCAGGATCATAAACCGGTTACGCAGCAGGACGAGGCTGTTGGTCATGCCGTACGCGCAGGCTATCTCTATGCAGCCGTGGCCGATGTAGCCGCTCTTACCGGCAATGATTCTTTGTTACAGGCCATCGATAAGATCTGGAACAATATGGTGGGCAAAAAAATGTATGTGCAGGGCGGGGTAGGCGCCAAAGGCGATGGAGAACGTTTTGGTGAGAACTATGAATTGCCCAATGCCACTGCCTACAATGAAACCTGTGCGGCCATTGCAAATGTATATTTCAACTATCGCATGTTTCTGCTGCATGCAGATGCTAAATACATTGATGTGCTGGAACGGTCGTTGTACAACGGACTGATCTCCGGGGTTGGACTAGACGGCCAGTCTTTTTTCTACACCAATGCCATGCAGGTAACGCATGCAGGCGGTAATGCCGGCTCCAATGGTTTTACCAGTGCCAATGTAGAAGCCGCACGTTCAGGATGGTTTGAGTGTTCCTGCTGCCCAACCAATATTGCCCGACTACTGCCCTCTGTGCCGGGTTATATGTATGCACAGAAAGGAGACAATGTCTACGTAAACCTTTTTATAAACGGTAGCGCCGCGCTCACCGTGGGCAATACCGCCGTTACTATACAGCAGCAAAACAATTACCCCTGGGAGGGCAACCTCCAGTTTACGCTGCAACCCGCGCGTGCCACACGTTTCAATTTATTGCTTCGCATACCAGGCTGGGCGCTGAACAACGTCTTGCCTTCAGACCTTTATCGTTTTGAAGACAGTACTAACGCAAAGCCGGTGATAACCGTTAACGGACGCCCGGTGGATTACAGCATTGAACATGGCTACGCCGTTATTGCCGGCAACTGGAAAAAGAACGACCAGGTAAATATGCAATTGCCGATGGAAATAAAAAGAATTACGGCCCACCAGCAATTGCAGGATGATCTTGGCAGGGTGGCCCTGCAACGCGGACCATTAGTGTATTGCGCCGAGTGGACGGATAACAATGGAAAAGCCAGCAATTTTATTTTACCCGCCGGCACACAGTTCACTGCCCATTTTGAACCCGGCCTTCTGCAAGGTGTAACCGTAATAAGCGCCGATGTTCCTGCGGTGATGGTAAACAATAACAACGTGCACACAGCAACAACGCATTTTACCGCCATCCCTTATTATAGCTGGGCCAACCGCGGCAAGGGTGAAATGATGATCTGGTTTCCTGAAGCGGTAACGGGGGTGGAGTTGCTGAGTAGGAAGTGAAAGTCAAAATTCAAAATTCAAAAGTAAAAATTCAAAATTCAAAAGTCAAAAGTAAAAAGCACTGGTGTCCGGGAAACATTCGTTACTTTTCTCATAAATGCTTTGTGGAAGAGGCTCCGGTACTAGTTCGCCGAGCGAGGGGCTTACGAAGGCGATGCAGACACCAACGCCCGCAAAAGCCGCCTTCGTTTTATCAATGCGCCAATTAATCTTTATGGAATTGATGAACCTTCGGTTTTCCGTGAGCTTTGTGCTACAGCTCAACCATGCAATGGCTGAAAAGCGTACTGCAGCTCAGTTATAGCATAAAAGTAAAACACAGCGGCGTTGCGGGTGAGAAGCCCGGCCGGCTTTGAGGCCGATCAATTAAAAGATTAACCGAACAACAGTGATTCAAACGTAAAAATTCAAAAGTCAAAAGTCAGGAGCTGAACTCGTTGACGTGACAATTTGATAGTAATAGATAATTAGATTTTAAATTAAATAATGCTTCATTAACCATGGTCAATTTAAAAACACTGGAAGTTTGGTTTGTAACCGGCAGTCAGCATTTGTATGGAGAAGAAACGCTGCAGCAGGTGGCGGCCCATGCACAACAGATAGCAGCGGCGCTTACAGACGCTCCGCAGGTACCCGTAACCGTTAGCTGGAAGCCCACGGTAAAAACAGCGGAGGAAATTTACCAGGTTTGCCAGGATGCCAATACCACCAAAAACTGCATCGGTATCATTGCCTGGATGCATACCTTCTCGCCCGCCAAAATGTGGATTGGGGGTCTGAAAATTCTCAACAAACCCATCCTGCACCTGCATACGCAGTTCAACCGTGATATTCCCTGGAGCAGCATTGATATGGATTTCATGAACCTGAACCAGAGCGCGCATGGTGATCGCGAATTTGGTTTTATGATGAGCCGCATGCGCAAGAACCGAAAAGTTATTACCGGTCACTGGCAGGATAACCAGGTGCTTGAACAAATCAACGGCTGGGCCAGAACCGCTGCGGGCTGGGCCGATTGGCAGGGCGCCCGCTTTGCCCGCTTTGGCGATAATATGCGCAATGTAGCCGTTACCGAAGGCGATAAGGTAGAAGCAGAACTGCAGTTTGGCTATTCCGTAAATACCTATGGCATTGGCGACCTGGTAAAAGTAATTAACGAAACCACAGACAGCGCCATTGATAAACTGGTGGCGGAATATGCTGATTCATATTCCCTTTCACCAGCGCTTGCCAGGGGTGGAAATCAACATGCCTCGCTGCGCGAAGCTGCCAAAATTGAAATCGGCC
>DATJGC010000516.1:0-7337 GCA_035495345.1 Chitinophagaceae bacterium
GTGATGTTTGGTATAGTTTTGTGGCACAATCGGCCTTTCCAAATATAAGCCTGTCAGGCACCGGCGCCAACCTGGGCACCACCAACGCAAGGATACAATTGTTTACGGGTACCTGTGGCGCATTAACTTCATGGGGATGTGCCAGCGGCAATTTTTTAAGTACTGCAGCAGTGCACCCGGCAGGCTTAACGGTGGGCGCTACTTATTATATCAGGATATACTCAAACACTGCTACACCCACTGGCGGCGCCGGCTGGGATTTTTCCATTTGTGTAACTGACCCTCCGGCAAATGATTTATGCGCAAATGCGGTGACGCTTACTTCATCTACCACCTGCAATACCACCAATGGCACCCTTAACAACGCTGCTATTTCTAACCCCGCGGTGGCCACTACCTGTGGTACAGCGGGCGGTGATGTTTGGTATAGTTTTGTGGCACAATCGGCCTTCCCTACCATTACCCTTAGCAACCTTGGCGCCAACCTTACGGGTACCAATGCAAGAATTCAGGTATTCTCGGGCGCCTGCGGTAGTCTTACCTCGCTGGCCTGTGTATCCAATAGCGTTTTCTATACAGCAGTGTCTTACCCTACGGGCCTTACCGTAGGTTCAACTTATTATGTAAGAGTCTATTCAAACAATCTAACGCCCAACGGTGGCAGTGCCTGGGATTTTTCTATCTGCATTACAGACCCGCCGGTAAATGATCTGTGTAGCAATGCTATCACACTTACTTCAGGCACCACTTGCACCAGTGTAACAGGTACCATCAACAGTGCCAATTTTACTTCGGGCACTACCGCTGGTTGTGCGGGTACTGTAAAGTACGATGTATGGTATACTTTTACTGCGCAAACTGCCAACCCTACCATTACCCTTAGCAATATTGAAGCAAACTTTTTAGCACAAACACCCAAAGTGCAGGTGTACAGTGGCAGCTGCGGCGCGCTTACCAGCATTGCGTGTGGCGGACCAGTATTGAGTACGCCTTTAGGGTTAACCGTGGGTGCCACTTATTTTGTACGGGTGTACTCCGCTACCACTAACCCCATTCCTAATTCGCTCGGTAATTTTGATATTTGTATACAGGATCCCCTGCCGCCGGTAAATGACGATTGTACTGGCGCTATTTTGCTAACGTCTTCCACCACCTGTAATAATATTGCAGGTACGGTGGTAAATGCCACGCCTACTACCGGTGTGCCGGCCCCCTGCGCAGGCACCAGTAAATATGATGTATGGTACCGTTTTGTTGCACAGACCACCAACCCGTCTATAAAATTAAGTTCAGTAGAAGCCAATTTCAATAGCCAGAGCCCGAGGATGCAAATCTTTTCAGGCAGTTGCGGAGGCTTAACCACCATTGGTTGCGGTACGGCTACTTACACGCCTACGGGTTTAACGGTGGGTGCTACCTATTATCTGCGTGTGTATTCTGTTACCACGGCTGCAGTACCAGGTACCCTGGGTGGCTATAATATTTGTATACAGGATCCGCTGCCACCTGCCAACGATAATTGCAGCGGCGCCATTAACTTAAACTCAGCGGCTACCTGTACCAATACATCGGGTACTTTGTTAAACTCCACGCCCACCAGCGGTGTGCCCGGAGATTGTGGCAACAGCGGCTCCCCGGAAGTATGGTACAGTTTTGTGGCAAATAGTAAATACCCTTTTATTACACTCAGCAGTCTTGGTGCACAGCTAACAGCAGCTTCTCCCAGAGTACAATTATTGTCTGGCAGCTGCGGCAGCTTTACTTCATTGTTTTGCAGCACGGCCACTACACTCAATACTTACCTGCTCACCGGCGGAACCGGTTTAACCATTGGCAGCACGTACTATGTGAGAATTTACACCAACTCGTCTACCATGGCGGGTACCGGTTGGAGTTTCAATATTTGTATCACAGACCCTGCATCGCCCAATATAGAATATGGCAAGAGCTATGTAAACATTACAAAGGGTTCAGGCGGTGGTACCATTGAACCTGGCGATGAGCTCGAAATCAGGGCAACCATTGCCGTTAGAAGTAACTGGGCCTTCAATCCTTCTTTTACTGGTGTAATACCGGCCAATACAACGTATATGCCCAATACACTTCGTTTGCTGACCAATGAAGGTAAACTGTACAAACAGTGGACCGATGCAGCCGACGGAGACCCGGGCACCATCAGTGGTACCAATGTTACCATCAACCTGGGCACAGGCGCCACGGAAACCATGGGCGGTGCAGTAAAGAGCAGCGACCGGCCCGTAGCAGGCGGTACCTTTATGGTTACGGTAGCCTACCATGTTATTGTAAGCGCAGTGCCCTTTGGCAGCCTGGTAAGCGTGGGCGGCGGTACATTTACTTACGCCAACAGTGCAGGCACCATCAGTACCATCAACTTCCCAATAGTGAATGCGGTAGTGTATAAAAATTCAGGTATCTGCCTTAACACTATTGGTGGTAACGGTATTCTTTCTGAAAGTGGCGGCACCTTTGGCGCAGGCAACACAAAAGACCGTGCAAGTTCCGCCAATGTGCCTACCAACTACACGTATATTCCGTTCTCGCCATCGGCGCCGGGCGACTACTACTATGGTATTTCAAACAATACCAGTGGCAGCACCGCAGCAGCCAATTACTCTATTGACCCTAATGACCCCGTGGGTGCGCACCGTGTGTTTGGTGTATGGGATATCATTGGAGACCATACCGGCGCGGCCGATCCGCTGGCAGGCAATCTGCCAGCAGACGTAAACAATGGCCAGACCGGCGGTTATATGGTAGTGATCAATGCGTCTTACAGAACGGATACGGCCTTTCTTGATACTGTGAGAAATCTTTGTCCGAATACGTATTACGAATACTCCGCCTGGTTTAGAAATGTTTGTCGCAAATGCGGCGTAGACTCTACCGGTGCGGGCCCATCTTCTGCATCTTATGTACCCACCGGTCCGGGCGACTCATCGGGTGTGCATCCCAACCTAACGTTTAATATAAACGGGTACGATTATTATACTACCGGTGATATGCCCTATACAGGACAGTGGGTGAAGAAGGGATTCAGTTATCGTACTGGTCCGTCAGAAACGCAAATGATCATCAATATCCGCAACAACGCGCCGGGTGGTGGTGGTAACGACTGGGCCATTGATGATATTGGAGTAGCCACCTGTACACCCAATCTTGATCTTAACCCGTCTACGCCCACCGTAAACCTTTGTTTGGGCAATGCGTTTTCATTGTCTGCCCAGGTAAAAAGTTATTTCGATAATTATACAGAGTACATCTGGGAGAAAAGCATCGACAGTGGTGCTAATTATACCAGTGTTGGCTTTGCCGGTTCAGGAACACCGGTGTCTAACGGTTCTGAATATGTGTATACTGCCAACGGTCCATCGTTCCTGGGTGATTCCAGTGCGCATAACAATATTTACCGCCTGCGCGTGGCCAGTACTTCTTCCAATCTTTCTGACCCAAATTGTTCTTTTGCTGCCACCAGAACTGTGAAGATTTATGTGCAAAACTGTATGTGGTTATTGAAGGCAGATTTTAAAACGGTATCGGGCAGTATGAGCGATAATGTTGGACTGTTGCAATGGACTACCGTAAACGAAATGGAAAAAACAAATTACGTGGTAGAGAAAAGCAGGGATGGTGTGCACTACTCACCCATTGCCAGTATTAAAGCAACGGGTGTGAACGGCAGCGGAACCTACAGCTTCAAAGACCCTACAGCATTAACCGGGGCCGCGTACTACCGCATTAAACTGGCAGAAGACGATCATTTTAAATACAGCAAGGTAATATTGCTGAGTCCGGCGAAGCTGTCCATGGATATCCAGAACCTGGTGAACCCCTTCTCCAGCAAGTTGCAATTTGACCTGATCTTGCCTGCGGCGGGAGATGTAAGAGCTACTATCTTCGATAATTACGGAAGGGCCGTAAAAACAATTGTAGAACGACAGGTAAATAAAGGCATCACTACTATGACCATTCCTTCCTTGGGCGAACTGGCAAATGGCATTTACACCCTTAAGGTAGAATGGCAGCAACAAACCATCAGCAAACGACTCATAAAACTTGTGAGGTAATAGTGTACCACCAGTTCATACCATAAAACCCTGCCGCCGGTATAGGTACCGATGGCAGGGTTTTTTATTTCGCGTTGCTGACTGCCGGAGCTGTTTAGTCCACCGCCTTCTCAGCCTTTTCGCCATTCTCGGTTATATCTCCTTTTGCAAAAAGAATATTGCGCGCTACGGAACGCCATGTATCATTCTTTCTGAGCAGGAATTCGAGATCCATACAAAAATGCTTAAACTCTTCTTTCTGCGCATTCTCCATAATGGCTTTTGCTTCCTTGTCTTTCTCCAGCGATATGCGCTGCTCATACCAGCCAATGGCCTCTGCTTCTTCCGTAAGGGATGTAATCATTCTTGCAAAGGTGCGCACCTTATCGCTTAGTTCACTGGCAGGCTCATGGTATTGTTCAAAACCCATAGTACTTGGTTTTTAATGTTTATAATGATTGACTGTAACTTTGATTGCCTTGGTATCAAAAATTTCTTTCGTTTTTATGTACCATCACTCAATTTCTCGTAATAGCGGCCGTTCCAGGGAAGTTGGAATGTTTGTTTAATGTAATGAATTTTATACTATACCGTGTAGATAAGCCGGTCCGATGCGACTTTTGATCCACCACTCGCTGGCAGCCCCGCAGCTTTTTAGCATTAATATTTACATTTGCTGATGCAAGCGCTAAAGCAGTACATTGAACAGTATACCCTGCTGAATAATGAAGACTGGTTACTTATCAGCAGTAAATTTGAACAGACTACCGTAAAGGCCAACAGCTATCTTTTACAAGAGGGAAAAGTGTGCAGGCATCTATATTTCCTGGAAGCCGGCTTGCTTCGTTATTTTATTACTAAGGATGGAAAAGAGATCAACAAGTTTTTTACGGTGGCGCCGTATTGCTGCACTTCACAGGTGAGTTTTACCAGCGGGCTTCCTGCAACGGAGAATATCCAGGCGCTGGAAGACTGTGTTGTGTGGCGGATAAACTTGCAAAGTGCTAACGAGTTGTTGGCATTAACATCCTGGAATACGTTTATAAGAAAACTTATACAGCAGGTGCAGTCGTACACAGAAAATATCTTGCAGGAACTACAAACCTCCACGGCTGAAACGCGGTACAAAAAGATGCTGGAAAGTAATCCTGAGTTGTTACAAAGGGTTCCGCTGAAGCACCTTGCCTCCTACCTCGGCATTGCCGCCCCCTCGCTCAGCAGAATCCGGAAAAAGAAATAGTCTTCAGCAGAACTTAACATAGGTGAAGTATAGCGAGCATTGATTCAATGACATTTGCCTTATCTCATTTGTTCTATTATGATAAAGCCATTTTCATTGATAATCTCAATTCTATTCACCATGACCACCCTTGCGCAAACATCAAACGTTCATTTTAGTTGTACCGACAGCACTACGGCTGTCCCCGAAAAAATCTGGCAAATCTGGACGGATGTTGAAAATTGGAAGCAATGGGACAAAGGTTTGCAATTGGCCAGCATTGACGGCGATTTTGCTGCGGGCACCAAGGGGAAATTATTGCCGGATAAAGGTCCTGCCGCAAGATTCATCATTACTGCTGTACACCCGGGCAGCGCTTATACTTTTAAGACAAAGATTCCCCTGGGTTGGTTAGTGATCACGCGTACACTGAAGGTAATAGACAACAGGACGTTTTTTACGCATGAAGTGCAATTTACAGGTTTGCTTAAAAATATTTTCGGGCGCCAGTTGGGAAGAAAATACAGGGCCATGCTGCCGGAGGTTTTACACGCTATAAAAAAACTGGCGGAAGCGGGATAAAAAGGCTAACGAAAGAATGCGCCGGAGGATCATCAATATGCTTCTCAAGGCAGGAATATAATTAGCTGACGCTTTCTCCTATTGCCGTAAGTTATCCTCAAACTTACTGATAACATGTGTATGGAAGGTCTACCCTGGCACTTACACAGAAGGAAACAGGCCGGGCAACAATGTTAATACGCTGCCGATAGTTTCTCTCGCGCGTACGCAAGCGCTTCTTCGGGCGTGGCAAACGATAGCGGCCGGTGGGCATCATCTAGAAAGGTATCGCCCGTAGGATCTACTTCCGGGTCAATGGGGTGGTACGTTGCCGTAAAATATTCTTTTGGCTCCGCATCGGACATTCGCGTTAAGTGCGATGCTATTACTATCCATACTTCCTGTCCATTAATGTTAAGTCGTTCTTTCATATCCGCCAATGGTTGCTTTTTTGACCGGTATCATTACCCAAAGCGCTTGCTATTGTATTTTGGTTTCTTTGCAATGGTTAAACAGAGATCAATAATAGCAAGCTTTAGGGACTTGGGCCTAAGGTAAACTCTTGTTGTTTGTTAAGCAATATAAAATAAAGTCAGTCATAACAATCTAGCGCTTTTTTAGGAAAAGCAGGCAATAAACAGTTTAGTTAAAACAGCTTTGTGTTTATGAACACAGGGAAAGAAAAAAATGTTAGGTTCTAGCGGCGTTGGGTTATTGTATGTATTAAATTAAATACCTCATTTCCGTTCCCCTTCCCATTAAATCCATAACGGACTCAATTAACAATCACCACCCTCTGTTAATGAATCAAGTCATTATTATTGGGATTAGTTTTTTCATACCTTACTTTAACTTTAGCACCTATTGCGCAACATTCCTTTTCGCACACTTTGCAAAATTGAATTGGGACGCTTCCAATGTATTTTTTGCCATCAACAATAAAAGTATAAGCCACGTAGCTATCCGTTTTTGCCCTATGTCCTTTTTCTATTATTGTTCCTTCAGCAATAACAGAATTATTCTCCCTATCAAAAAGTCTCTTCCTTGCATAAAAAATAAAAGCTAAAAAAAGGAATGCAAAAGAGATAAAAAAGATTTTCTTCAACTTATTTATCATTGTTCATTTCATTTGTTTGCATCAGATGTTTGCTGTACTTCATTCTTAATTACTTCTTTAACTGCATCTCGCTCTTTGTCACCAATAACAAACAATCTGTTTTCAATTGTATTTTTATCTAATCCGGCTTTTCCAAATTGTTTCCTGATTACTTCAGTTCCGGCTCCGTAAACCTTATCAACAACAGTTCCTACTAACGCCTCTAATCCTGCATTTGTTAAATCTTTTGAGCCATCAAAAACATTTCTTAAACCTCCTTCTTTTTGCGTGGTATAATCTACTGCTGCCTCAACAGTATTCTTGTAGGCAGATGTAATTACATCTCCTCATTTGCTCCCCACCGATGGTAAATAATTGGTTCCTATATCGACCCAAT
>DATJGC010000517.1:0-3940 GCA_035495345.1 Chitinophagaceae bacterium
TGCTGAAACTGGCCATGGTTTGCAGCCATTGCAGGTATAATCGCAACTTATGTAATAAAGCTTCGCCGGAGCGACGGCGTATGTATAAGGGCAATTGGTGATAGCCGGCTAAGTTGGCATATTCCCAGGGGTGGTAATAGAGGCTCAGGTAGCCATCTGATTTTAATACCTGCAGGCTGCATTGTTGGATGAACCAGAGGGGCAGGTTTTTAAAGGCCAGCCAGAACAAGGGGAACCGCAGGGTGGGGGTTACCGAAGAGGGCATCCGCCAGAGGCCATCGTTTTTAAAAAGCGTTCTTGGCTGACCAAGATGATTGTACCTGCCGGGCAGCCAGGTGGGGTGGAGCGATGCATCATACAGGTAACCGGCCGACCGGATGAGGGCCATATCTACAGGGGCCAATCGCGGCATTCTGAAACCAGCGATCGATTGCCCGGTAACAGCGGCCAATACCTGGCGCGAGGCAAGCAGATCTTCATTGGTAAATCGACTATGATAAAAACTATGCGAGGCTATTTCATGGGTAGCCGCCAATGATTTCATGGCCGCTGCATTTTCCTGCGCATAAAAAGCAGTTGTGAAAAAAGTGCATGGAATGTTCAGCTGCGTTAAGAGTGGCAGCAGGTTATTCATCCCTTCCTGTGTAACGGCTAGTTGTTCTTCTATCGGAAGTGCAGCACCAAATTCATTGGGTATGTCAAACTCTTCCAGGTCAAAGCTAAGCAGTACGCGGTAGCGCGGTTTTGAATTCTGCATCAAAACGTCTTAATAACATTAATTTGTCCTTTAACAGGATGCGGCAAAAATTGCCTGTCTCCTTCAAATATACCGCAGACGACATGCTTGTAAAACTAATATTATCGCGCAGGCGCACGGTGATGGCTTCTATACGGATATTACTGTAAGAACTGGCCAGCCATATAAATTCTGTATCAAAAAGAAAACGGTTGATACTGGTAGTGAGCAATAACTCGCGACCAATTGCATTCATGCCCTTCAGGCCAGACTGCACATCTTTATAGGGCAGGTTGAGCAGGGTCTTGTTCAGGTAATTACAGCCGTTGGAGGCCAGCCTGCGCAAAAAAGACAATTTGCTGTTGTACGATGATTCACGCACCCCCATCACCAGGTCTGTATTGCCCGTCTTCAG
Organism: Chitinophagaceae bacterium; assembly: GCA_035495345.1. Lineage (GTDB taxonomy): Bacteria > Bacteroidota > Bacteroidia > Chitinophagales > Chitinophagaceae > JACMLD01. The sequence goes on from DATJGC010000517.1 coordinate 1,152, forward strand.
GCGATGGTACACCGCGCAAAGATCTTCCGTAGCATAAGGAAAGTCGATGTCTGTATAAATAACAATCGGGGCCTGTGCTGCTTCAACACCTCTTCTTACCGCATAGCCCTTGCCCATATTCTGGCTGTAGCCTAAAAAACGGAAATAAGGAAGTTTTTTGCTTAAGAATTTGCGCGAGGCGGCGGAAACCGGATTAGGTGATCCGTCATTTACCACGATGATTTCTATAAGGGTGTCTGCCGGTAAGGCAGCTTTAATTTGCTGGTACTGGGCGGCAACCTGTAAATGCCACTCAGGTTTGGGATTATAGCAAGGCAATACAATGCTGAGATTGAGCCTCGCCGGCCTCAATTGATTCATTCAGGGGGTGTTTATAAGTTAGGAGCATAAAGATAAAGAAATAAATGAGCGATTTAATCTCATTTTAATCTGAGATCGAAAAAAATGACGTCTAAGGCGGCGGTAAACGGAAACTGTGGAAAACTTATGCTGTTGGCTGAGAATGGGAATTCTTGTAAGCGCTGTAATGAAGCTGGAAAATGATATAACACCAGATAACCACGGCAGGCAAAGCCTTGAGTGATTTACTAACGATAAACCGCTTAATGGGCGGCGGCACCAGGTCTGACGGCGACATGCTGATAAGCAGAAATGCAAAGATGATGAGGAAGAGATGAAGATTGCTAACGGGCCTGGGCTGCAGTACATACCAGATGGCCACGCCCGTCATCGCAATGATATAGGTAGATGATTCTGACCCGGTACTGAAAATGGTGCAGAAGATAAGCACCGCTGCCAGTACCATCAGCTGGTACCATTGTGAGGCAAACTGTTTTATATGCAGGTATAGCGAAGCCATGGCAACCGCTCCAAGGGCCAGCAGCGGCATTGTGGGCATGGTAGCCCATTGCAGGCCTTTTCTTATCAATCCAAAAATGGAAATATCCTGGATGGAAGATAACTGTACATTAAGATCATTTTTTGCCACCAGTTGTTCAATCCATTGCCGGTAGGTGAGCAGCAGAAAGGGCATACTGGTTACCAAGGCGGGAAGAAAAGCAAGCACCACCGTCCACCCAATAAACGTACCTACAAACCTCCCTTTTCTGGCAGCAAAAGGAAAGCAGGCGAGGCCAACAATGGGGTAAATTTTCATGAGCATGCCCATGGCAATAAAAAAGCTGGCCCATCCCTCTTTTTTTCTTTCTACAAATACAAAGGGCAGTATAATACAAGCCGTAATAAAAGGATTTACCGTACCGCGCTGAATGGTAGTGAGCAGCTCATGTGCAACCAGGAATAATATTACCAGTTGCTGTTGCCGGCTGATGTTCAGTTGGCGGATGGCATAGTATAGTATCCATGAATTAAAAGCAATCCAGAGAAACCATCCCAGCCAGAAGGGCACCATGGCAAAGGGGGCAAAGAGCAAGGCAAAGAGCGGTCCGTAGAGAAACAGGTCGCCATACTCCGTAGGGTGCAATCCATACAATGGTACTTCATTGCGCAGGTGAATGATAGAGTATCGGAAAATATCATAGTAATTATGAGAGCCAAAGATTTGTTGCAGGCTGGCAATCACCACCATCAGGATATACAACACATGCACTATCGTCCAGCTCCTGAACAGGGGCGCATCAAACAGGCGAAGAATTTGTTTACGCATGAAGAGGGTTAATAGCAATGCGTTGCCATGCAGATGGCACCAGGTGAATAGCTGCTCAAAGAATATACTTATAACTCAAGCAATGTCTTCACGGGATCTTTTCCAAACAGCAACAGCTCGGGGTTTTCCAGCAATTCTTTAACGCGTACCAGGAAGCTGACAGACTCACGGCCGTCGATGATGCGGTGGTCGTAACTCAGTGCCACATACATCATGGGCTTTATTACCACCTGGCCGTTCACCGCCATCGGGCGCTCCTGTATCTTGTGCATACCAAGGATGGCGCTTTGCGGAATATTGATAATGGGTGTACTCATCAGTGAGCCAAACACACCGCCATTGGTAATGGTAAAGGTGCCGCCGGTCATTTCTTCAATGGTGAGCTTACTTTCTTTTGCCTTGGTAGCCAGTTCTACCACTTTCTTTTCTATGTCTGCCATGCTCAGGCTTTCTGCATTGCGGATAACCGGTACTACAAGACCACGCGGTGCAGAAACGGCAATGGAGATATCGCAGTAATCGTGGTAGATGATAGAATCGCCATCAATGTAGGCATTCACGGAAGGCCATTCTTTTAGCGCAAAACAAACTGCTTTTGTAAAGAAGCTCATAAAGCCAAGGTTTACACCATGCTTCTTATTAAATACCTCTTTGTATTTAGTGCGCAAATCCATGATGGGTTTCATGTCCACTTCGTTAAAAGTGGTCAGCATGGCCGTAGTGTTCTTTGCTTCCACCAGCCTGCGACTAATAGTTTTGCGCAGGTTGCTCATTTTCTCTGGCTTCTCGCCCCTTGTAAACAGGGGTGCGCCGGGCAAGCGACCGGGATTGCTGAGTGCCGCCAGCACATCATCTTTTAAAATCTTGCCATTGGCGCCTGAAGCAGTGATGCTGGAAGGAGATACATTTTTATCTGCAATGATGGCCGAGGCCACCGGGGTTGCTTTTACGTTGCTGGTGCTGGTTTCGGCAGCAGGTGCAGCAGCAGGCTTTGCAGTGTCAGTAGCCACTGGTTTCTTTTCTGCGGGTGCCGGGGGCGGCGTAGCAGCGGCCGGTGCGCTGGCAGCGGGGGCGGAGGCGGCAGCGGGTTTGGCAGCACTTTCATCAATGGATGCAAGCACAT
>DATJGC010000518.1:0-3142 GCA_035495345.1 Chitinophagaceae bacterium
AGCGATCCCCGTCTGACCCTTGGTCTGACGGGATAGCAATAACAGCGAGCTGCCCTTGCGTCACCAAAATATAAAATCATGAAGAATGGGATCGGTCCTGAGCGCCTTAAGCCGTCTGACCAAGGGTCAGACGGCTTGAGGCTTCCTTTACTATGCTATACGAATGGTATAAGAAGTCTCTGACTTCCTGGCTCCTTCAACTTATTTCAACGATGCTATGTCAATAACAAAGCGGTACCGAACATCTCCCTTCAGCATCCTTTCGTAAGATTCATTGATCTTTGCTGCAGGTATCACTTCTACATCAGACACAATATTATGCTCGGCGCAATAGTCGAGCATCTCCTGTGTTTCCTTAATACCTCCAATCAGTGAACCAATAATGCTGCGGCGTTTCATGATGAGGTTAAATGCCGGAATTTGTGCCGGTGCAGGCGGCGCGCCCACCACTATCATGGTGCCATCCGTATTCAGCAGGTTCAAATAAGTGTTGTAATCGTGCGGCGCAGAAACGGTATTTAAAATAAAATCAAACTTGTTTTGCAGCCCTGCCAGCACCGCCGGGTCAGAAGCCAGTGCAAAATGATGCGCACCCAGTTTCTTGGCGTCTGCTTCCTTCGACTTAGAATGGCTGAGCATGGTTACTTCGGCACCAAAAGAAACCGCAAATTTTACCGCCATATGCCCCAGGCCACCCAGGCCAAGCACGGCTACTTTATGGCCCTTGGTAACACCCACATGGCGCAACGGTGAATAGGTAGTGATGCCCGCGCACAACAGCGGCGCTACACCTTCCAGCGGCAGCTTGTCAGACACATGCAACACGTATTTTTCATCTACTACTATCTGTGTTGAGTAACCGCCATAGGTAGGCGTCTTGCCATTGCGCTCATAACTGTTGTAGGTGCCCGTCATGCCATCATCGCAATATTGCTCATTGCCGGCCAGGCAGCTTGGGCAGGCGCGACAAGAATCTACAAAACAACCCACGCCTGCAAGTTCACCCACGGAAAAACCTTTTACCGAACTACCGGTTTGCGTTATGCGGCCCACAATTTCATGACCGGGTACCATGGGGAAGATGGAATTGCCCCACTCATTGCGAATCTGGTGAAGGTCTGAATGACAAACACCGCAGTATAAAATTTCTATCTGAACATCATTTGCACCCACTTCTCTGCGGGTGATCTTAAAAGGAGCTACCGGAGATTGCGCGTCCTGCGCTGCATATGCATTGATGGAAGTCATAAGTGCTTGTTTTAGTATTGTAGCAACAAAAGTAAGGGTGTGCGGTTCAAAGAAGGCTATGTTTTTTTATTGCGGCCCCGCAGACCTGCTAAAGTTTTTTCAGCGTCTTAAATTTGAGTAGCTTTAAACCCATTTAGAACAAACCCGTACATTTAAAAAAACATTGCATGAAATCAGTTGCCTTTGCCAGCGTCCTGTTAGTGATAATGCTCGCCGTTGTTTGTCCTGCCCAACAAGCCAGTGCCGCGGGCAAACCGCCAGCGCAGGAACTTTATGAAATAAAAGTGTATCACTTTAAAACGGCCGCGCAGGAAGCACGACTGGATGATTACCTGCGTATGGCACTGCTGCCCGCACTGCACAAAATGGGCATTGCTACCGCAGGTGTTTTTAAACCCATAGCCAATGACACCGCAACAGATAAACTGATCTATGTTTTTATGCCGGTAAAATCTTTCGAGTTTTTTACGGCTATACCAGCCTCGCTGGCCAAAGACGCCGCATATATTAGTGCAGGCGCCGATTATCTTACCGCGCCCTATGACAACCCGCCCTATACCCGTATGGAATCCATACTGCTGAAGGCTTTCAGGCTGGCGCCCAAGATGCAGGCTTCAGGGCTTACCAATGCAAAGGAAGAACGTGTGTATGAACTGCGCAGCTATGAAAGTCCTACGGAAAAATTATACGCCAATAAGGTAACTATGTTCAACGAAGGGGGCGAAGTGCCATTGTTTAAAAGACTTGGTTTCAATGCCCTCTTTTATGCAGAAGTGCTGGTAGGCAGCCATATGCCCAACCTGATGTACATGACCAGTTTTGAAAACCTGGCCGCGCGCAATGATCACTGGAAGGTATTCAGCGCAGACCCTGAATGGAAAAAATTATCGGGCCTGCCGGAATACCAGCACAATGTGTCTAAAGCAGAAATCATTTTACTGCATGCAACGCCTTATTCTGATCTCTAACAAGTAGCTGCTGCCATACCCTGATAAACCTATAATCTGATATACATTTATGGCACTCTTAAAAAGGGCCAATCCATTTTCTAAAGTAAATAATGATACCGGATTTGGCAACAACGCCAATGATTATGGAGGCCGCTTTGTAAACCGTGATGGTAGCTTTAACCTTCGCCGCGAGGGCATGCCCTACTGGCAGCGTTTTAGTATCTACCACAGTATGCTGAACCTGCCTCGCTGGAAATTCATTTGCATCATCGTCGGCTTTTTTCTTGTCATCAATCTTGCTTTCACGCTGGTTTACCTGCTGATTGGCACCCATGAATTTACCGGGCTGCTGGCGTCTACCGACTGGCAGAAAGTAAAAGAGATATACTTTTTTAGCACGGAAACCTTTACCACCGTGGGCTATGGCCGGGTAAACCCCGTGGGTGATATGGCCAATTTTGTGGCCTCGCTGGAAGCCATGAGCGGCTTTCTTTCTTTTGCGGTGGCCACGGGTTTAATCTATGGAAGATTCTCCAAGCCCAAGTCCTTCCTGGCGTTTAGTGATTTTGCCGTGGTAGCGCCCTACCAGGATAAAACCGCGCTGATGTTTCGTTTTGTTTCATACAAAGACAACCACATTCTCACCAATGTAGAAATTAAGGTGAACATCGGTTTGCAGGTGGAAGAGAACGGTAAGCCGGTATACAAATTCTTCGACCTCTTGCTGGAAAGAAGCAGGGTAGACAGCCTGCCCATGAACTGGACCGTGGTGCATCCCATTGATGAACAAAGCCCGTTATGGTCACTTACCGCAGATGATATGAAGGTGGCAGATGTTGAAGTGTACGTGCTGGTGCGCAGCTTCGATGATGTGTATTCTAACGTGGTGCTGCAAAGAACTTCGTATACCTACGACGAAATCCTTTTTAACCGCAAATACAAAC
>DATJGC010000519.1:0-4913 GCA_035495345.1 Chitinophagaceae bacterium
ATACCGTAACAGAACGCTGCCGCGATATTTTTATAAAGAAAACAAACGACTATGGAACGTCCTGGCGAGTGCTCAGAACCATTTCTATCGTTGACCAGCTTTTTATAAAAGCAAAACGCATCCGCACCATACAGGAGAATAAACAGCAGAAGATTGGCGATACCATTGCGTCAGAATTCAGGGGCATTCTCAATTATGCTGTTATGGGACTAATACAGTTAAGCCTCAGCAGTACCGACCCCGATGAACTGCCATTAGACAAAGCATTGCAGCTCTACAACCAGCAACTGGCGCTTGCAAAGGCGCTGATGCAGGATAAAAACCATGATTATGGCGAAGCATGGCGGGATATGAGCCAGGAAAGTTTTACAGACCTGATATTGTCTAAACTGTTGAGGATAAAACAGATTATTGCCAATGACGGCAAAACCATTATCAGTGAAGGCATTGATGCCAATTACCTGGACATTATCAATTACGCCGCCTTTGCATTGATATTAATGGAAGAAAAAGCCACACAATAGACTTTTGTTTTCTTAAGCAATTGCCTGTAAAATATAGCATCGGGCCCGGCCGTTCTTATGCATTCTAAACCAGCTTTGAATGAAATCATTAATCACCATTGCGAGAATTATAGTAGGTGTCTTGTTTATTTTTTCAGGCCTTGTAAAGGCCAATGACCCGCTGGGACTGAGTTATAAAATGCAGGAATTTTTTGAAGTCTGGGGCTGGGGCTTCCTGGATCCTTTTACGCTGTCTTTTTCCATATTAATGATCGCTTTTGAAATCATTGCAGGGGTGGCGGTGCTCCTGGGCTGGCAGATGCGTCTCTTCAGCTGGCTGCTCTTGCTCCTCATCATCTTTTTTACGTTTCTAACCGGCTACGCAGTATTATCTGGCAAGATCAGGACCTGCGGCTGTTTTGGCGATTGCATCCCTCTCACCGCGGAACAATCGTTTACAAAAGACTTAATACTTACAGCACTCATTGTATTCATTTTTATATTTCGTGAACGCGTGCAACCTGCGTTTTCAGCAAAGGCGAGCGGCCGGATACTGTTGCTGACCGTCTTGTTTTCGTTTGCGCTACAGGGTTATGTTTTTAAGCATCTTCCCATTGTTGACTGCCTTCCGTACAAGGTGGGTAAAAACATTCAGCAGCAAATGAAGGTGCCCCCGGGTGCTGTGCCAGACAGTACTGTTATAACCTTTGTATACACTAAGCAGGGCCAGCAGGTAGAATTTACATCAGACCAGTTTCCGGATGATTTTGATGACTCTTTGTACCATTTTGTAAAACGGTATGATAAGCTGGTACGCGCCGGCAATGCGCAACCTGCCATCAAAGATTTTGTACTCACCAGCCTGGACGGTGCAGACAGTACAGCGGCTGTATTGGAGAAAAAAACCACCAGCTTTTTACTGTTTGTAAAAGATGGTATGAATACCGATGCCGGCAAAAAAGAAAACGTTCAGTTGCAGCAGATAGTGGCCTTTGCCAAACAGCAGCAATTGCCTTTTTATCTTATTACGAATGCTAGGGAAGTGATTGGCCAGTTTAACAGCGTTGCCAAATAAAGTGTGAGCAGTTTTCTTTGTGATGCGGTGGCTATAAAAACAGCGGCCCGCGCAAACCCCACACTGTACCAGTTAAAAGACGGCAATATTGTGCACAAATGGGCTTTTGCAGATTTCGACAAAGCAAATGCGCTGATTACCGGCAAACATTGATACTTTACATTCGTTCGGCGGCATACTCTATACTGCGGATACCTGTATACAAATAACTTGTAAGCCTTGCTAACCTACATCACAAGAAAATTACTTTATGGTTTGCTGGTCATGGCCGGCGTGGTAGTGCTTGTGTTTTTCCTGTTCCAGGGTTTTGGCGATCCTTCAAGACTGGTACTGGGCCAACGCGCAGATGCGGCCACGCAGGAAAATATCCGCAAAGAATTGTTTCTTGACCAGCCCGTCTGGAAACAGTTTATCTTTTATGCAAATGATGTATCGCCCATCAGCTTTTATACCGCAGAAGCCGTGCAGCAAAAAAGATTGCATGGTCTCATCATCGGTGGTAAAACCAAGCTGGTAATAAAAGCGCCCTACCTCCGGCGTTCTTATCAAACCAAAAAAGAAGTGTGGGCCGTACTGATGGAGGCCTTACCCGGCACCTTGCTACTAGCCGTGGCGGCTATGTTCTTTGCTATTGTGGTGGGGGTGCTGCTGGGGGTGCTGGCGGCGGTAAAAAAAGGCAGCTGGATGGATAGCTCCGCCATCTTCACCGGTATCATTGGCATTTCGGCACCATCGTTTTTTATGGGTATCATCATTGCCTATGTCTTTGGTTTTTTATTGAGCAGTTACACCGGCCTGCACATGGCAGGTAGCTGGTTTGATCTTGATGAAACCACCGGTGCAAGAAGAATAACGCTTTCTCACCTGTTATTGCCCGCGCTAACGCTGGGCATTCGTCCGCTGGCCATTATCAGCCAGCTCACGCGGAGTACCATGCTGGATACGCTGGGGCAGGATTATATCCGCACCGCCTATGCAAAAGGCCTCAGTAAAAGAAAAGTGGTGTGGAAGCATGCACTGCGCAACGCATTAAACCCTGTGATAACTGCTATTACCGGCTGGTTTGCAGAATTGCTGGCAGGCGCCTTTTTTGTAGAATATATCTTTGGCTGGAAAGGCATTGGCAAGACCACCGTTGATGCATTGGAGAAACTGGATTTCCCGGTGGTAATGGGCTCTGTGCTGGTATCGGCCGCTTTTTTTATTGTCATTAATATACTCGCCGATCTTTTATATGCGGTGGTAGACCCAAGGATACGATTGCAATAGATGCTAGAAAATAAAAGTATTGTTTAATTAATGATTACTTCGCGGATCACATTTTCATGAAGGGCTTCATTTACGCGGAGAATAATATTTTCTTTCTGGAATAAGAGTTCATTCTTCAGCGGAGCAACCCTTGTGCTGATGTACAATTTATCGCCGTAAATTTTTATGCTGTCGGTATACTTGGCAATGGTTACACCCATGAGTTTTTCCCAGATATCGGTGATTTGCATGGCTTGTATATCGCCTTTCAGCTTGCTGCCGCGCAAAAACTTTTTCATTGCATCACCAATAGAATATTCTCCCATAGTAGGCGTGAAGGTACAAAAACAAAAGCTGTGCAAAGAGGGCTGGCGGTAATTTATTGCGGCGGGCGTTGCCCTGTAAGCTTGTTTATTGCAGCTCAATGATCTGCATGGGTTGTTGTAATTGGCTAAGGGCGCTGGCAAGCCTTTCGCGGTGGGTATCTGTGATAAATACCTGCCCGCTGTTTTGCACGCACACCCAGGTAAGCAGGTTATGCATACGTTGCTCATCCAGTTTTTCAAACACATCATCCAGCAACAGGAAGGGGGCAAACCCTTTGTTTTCTTTTAGCAATTCAAACTCTGCCAGTTTCATGGCAAACAGCAGGCTTTTTCTTTGGCCTTGTGAAGCAATGGACTTAAACGGTTGGTCGCCCAGGGTAAGCAATAAATCATCACGGTGAATACCCTGCGTGGTGCGTTGCAACTGCACATCACGCTGGCGCGCCTGCTGCAGCAATTGGGCAAAGGGTTGATGCAATGCAGTTTCATAAGCAATGCCTACGTCTTCGCGTGCACCGGCAATGGAAAAATAAAAAGATTGTACCAGTGGCAGGAGGCGGCGCAGAAAAATGCTGCGTTGCTCAAATACATAATTGCCATGCTGCAGCAATTGCTGATCATATACATCCAGCAGGCCCGGGTCTGCAGCAGCACCATTGTACAGTGATTTCAGGTAACTATTCCTTTGCGCGAGCACTTTATTATAACTAATCAGTTGTTGCAGGTAAACGGCATCCAGCTGGCAAAGCAGTGCGTCTGTAAAACGACGGCGTTCTTCGCTGCTGCCCGTAATCATCTGTACATCATCAGGGGCTATAAAAACACAGGGTAGTCGGCCAATATGCGCGGCAAATTTGTCATAGGCAACGCCATCAAAAAAAAATTCTTTTTTATTATTCTCTCGCAGAATACAAATGACTTCTACGCCGCCGGCGCCGGGCGTTTGTGAATCTTCCAACAAAAACTGGCCGGCAATGCGGAAACCCTGTGCGCCATGCAATACATGCTGTGCATCGGTCTTGCTAAAATAACTTTTGGTAAAGCAGAGGTAGTGGATGGCATCCAGCAGGTTGGTCTTGCCCATACCATTACTGCCGCAGATGCCCACAATACGCGAAGAGAACGCAAAGGCGGCCTGCGGATAATTCTTGAAGTGCAGCAATGAAATGGAACTCAGTAATATGGCCTTGAGGTTTGTAGATTAAATGCCGAATGTAGCGTAACCCATTCAACGTTCAAAATACAAGTTCTGTTCGGTGCTTGTGGATCAGTAATTCTCTTCCATGAAGAGCGTCTTATCAGAAAGGAAGGCCATGCATTCTGCCTCGCTCATTTTATTGATGATCCGGTTATAGGTAATATGCGTGGCCGTCTGGAGGCTGTCTACTTCACGGGCAGAACGGGTAATCCTGGTTTTAAAATCGGTGATAATTTCTGCCTCGTTTTTTAAGAAGTCGTTGATATCACCCCGGCATGGGCGTGATGCGGGTTGGAAGCTATGGAGCATTACAATCGTTTTGAAAATACTTCCAAAAAATATGCCCCCGCTCTTCTACCGTAGGTTGCAGGAATGCTGTAGAAACTATTTCCTAATTTCTTGCTTCGCTGGCTGGCCATTGAATCTGCACCAACAAATTGGGTAAACTTTTAAACCCACCGTTTAAGTTGCGGTTCTGTAAAATTATACAGCGCTAACCTGGCTACGGGCCAAATAGGAAAAGAGACTTGAATTTGCTATGGAACGAGGGCCCGGTAAAGTGC
>DATJGC010000520.1:0-5014 GCA_035495345.1 Chitinophagaceae bacterium
TTACAGCTAATTATGATTTTGAAACCCGGATTTAACACCCGGGTTTTTTACTGCGCCAATACGCAAAGATTTTAGCGCAGTAATTGCATATCCTATTACCGATTTAAACCATCGTAGCTGTGAGATTCATGGCATTTACCATTGGTAAAATTGCTATAGAAATGCACTGTATAATTGCTGCCTGCAGCCTGGTAAATGTACGTGCACTACCGGTGATAGTTGAACGCAGTGTACTTTTTTAGGAATTTATTTCCAGTGAAGGGAATAAAATAAGTCCTCTTGCAGGGGCATCAACTGATACACAAGCCGGTAGAGTTTGGCATTTAGATTGATTACAAAGGAGAGACAAAATACCCTAATGAAAACATTAACTGCCACCCTGAAACTGATAACCCCAGCTTTTTTGGCGCTTTGCATGTTGCAGCTACCTGCACTTGCACAGACTACCGGTGCCAGCATTGTACCCGTAACGTACACTAATGTAGCACTGGGGAAAGCCGCATCCGCCTCTTCTTATGATGATCCGCTGCATGCCGCCAGCAATGCCATCGACGGCAATAAGAACACGCGTTATGCCAGTAGTTATGACGACCGCCAGTGGTTGTCTGTTGATCTTGGTAAGCCTTACCTCATCAGCCAGGTAATACTTATCTGGGAAACAGCCTATGGCAAGGATTATGATATTCAATTTTCAAACGACGGTACCTTTACTGATTTACATATAGACAGCGTACAGCAGCGAAACCGTGTGCACAGCAACAGCAGCGTGGCAGGTATTGACACTATAAAAACAAAAGCGGGTACCATTGCCCGTTATGTACGTATGAAGGGTGTACGCCGTGCCACTGGCAAAGGTTATTCCATCTGGGAGATGCAGGTATTGGGCATCACTGCCGCCACCGGGCTTTTCCCTGTATCAGTTACAGGCTTTAGCGTGGCACAAACAGCCAATGCCGTACAATTAGACTGGAGCACCATTACAGAATTTAACAACGCAGGTTTTACCATTGAAAGAAGCAACGACGGTATCAATTTCACCGCGGTTTCATTTGTGCCAGGGCGCAATGGCGGAACAGTCATGAGCAATTATAAATATGCAGACCCCCAGGCCGCCGGCGGCAAAAATTATTATCGCCTTAAGCAAACCTGGAATGATGGCAGAATTGGTTACTCTCAGGTAGTGCTGGTGGTGGCTACTGCTGCCAATACCATTGCTACTTACCCTGTACCGGTAAAAGATCACCTGGTAGTAGAGTACAAAGGAACCGCCGGTGAAAACGTAACCATCAGCCTCTTCAATGCCAATGGTTTTCCGGTGTATTGTTCAAAATTCCAGGTGCAGGCCGGGCAGCAAACCATTGTTATCAGCAGAACATCTACCATGACCAATGGCGGTTATTTCTTAACGGTCAATGGCGCCAGCAAAACTTATCAGCAACATATTATTTTACAATAGTCTTTTTTTCTTACAGCAAGCAGGAGGCCGTTGAGGCCTCTTTTTTTGTTGCCCAAAAATTAACCGCCCTGTTAACGCGGTTCGGTTTAAATTACAGGCAAGCTCATCCCTTCTAAAATATTTGCCATGGCAGCCTACCTGCGTGTACAAAAAACATTTATCTCCCTGCTAGTATTGCACCTCACTGTTCTTTCAGTATTGGGGCAAACCCAATGGCCGGTAACCATACCTGCTACAGGGGGCAGCAGTATTACGGTGTATGAACCACAACCGGAAAAATATGCAGACAATAATCTTTATGCAAGGGCAGCAGTATCCATTATTAAAAAGGCAGGCGCAGAACCTGTTTTTGGTGTAATGTGGTTCAATGCCAGCATTACTAACCGCGCCGGTATTGGCGTAGTAAATACCGTAACCGTTCCGGTAGCCAGGTTTGCAGACAATGATACGGAAAGCAAAACAATACTCAGCAAAGCCGTAGAGAAAGAATGGCCGGGAATGAACATCAGCTTTGATGTAAACAGGCTGGCTACGGCGCTTCAGAACGAGCAGGAAGAAGAAGGTGCCAATGTAAAAAATGATCCCCCGCTGATCATTTACCGCGATAAGCCCAGTACCCTCATTGTACTGGATGGCGAACCGGTAGAGCAGATGGACGATGATCTTGCAATGACCCGCGTTGTTAATTCGCCGTATCTCATTGTAAAAAACCCATCAGACAAGCGATATTACTTGTACGGTGGTAATCTTTGGTACAGTTCAAGCAATGTTAAAGATGGATGGGCGTATGTGCAAAAACTGCCTGCTGCACTTCGGTCGGTGGATGCCGTTATGAAGGAGGAAGCCAAAAAAGATACCGCACAAAAAGATGCCGGCAGTTTTACAAAGGCTACCAGTATTGTGGTGGCAACGGAACCGGCAGAACTCATCCAGACCGAGGGGCCGCCCTCTTACCAGGCCGTGGAAGGGTCAACGCTGCTGTACGTAAACAATTCGCTCGATGAAATATTCAAAGACATTGAGAGCCAGAAAAATTTTATTCTTATTGCCGGCAGATGGTATAATAGTAGTTCCTTAAATGGTCCCTGGACCTATGTGGCGCCGGATCAACTGCCTGCCGCATTCGCCAATATACCCGCCGGCTCAGAAAAAGATGGTGTATTGGCAAGTGTGGCCGGTACGCAGGAAGCCAACGATGCCATGATAGAGGCGCGGGTGCCACAGACGGCGAAAGTAGACCGACAACTGGCCAGCACAGAGGTTACCTATGATGGCGCCCCTCAATTTGTGCCCATAGAAAATACGCAACTGCAACTGGCTGAAAACGCCAATATAACCGTGATGCGCGCACCCAATAACCAGTATTACGCGCTGGAAAATGGCATCTGGTTTATCAGCAACAACCCGCAGGGGCCCTGGAAGGTAGCCAATGAGCGGCCGGCAGACGTAGAGAAAATTCCTGCCAGCAGCACGGCGTACAATGCCCGTTACGTATATGTTTACCAGTCAACGCCCCGGTACGTCTACGTTGGCTATACGCCTGGTTATATGGGCAATTATATTTGCAGAACAACCGTGGTGTGGGGTACCGGCTGGCGTTACCGGCCCTGGTATGGAAGGCGCTTCTGGCCTCGGCCCTATACATGGGGTTTTGGTATGCATTATAACCCCTGGGTGGGTTGGAGCATCAGCTTTGGATTGGGCTTCAACAATGCCTGGTACCGCTATCGCAACCAGCACCTATGGGGTTGTGGCTGGTTTGGGCCGCCCCGCTACCGGCCGCCCTATCGGCCATGGGGCTGGAATGGCGGTTATTATGGCAACCGACCCATTGGCTATCGCCCGGTGCTGCGGCCGGCAGTTACGTACAACCGTCCACCCAATTGGAACCGCCCGCAACCGCAACGCCCGCAGCGCACCTACAATATGTACAACAGGAGGCGCGATGTAGTGGCTACCAGGGATATAGTACAGCGCCCCATCGCCCGCCCCGCCGAATTACCAGGAGTAGACCGGCCGATGCGGCCAGGCGCCCGGCCCAGCCCGGGTGATAATGGTCGTCCTACTGTAACAAGACCGCTACCCACGCCGGAACGCCCTCTAACCCGCCCGGTATCGCCCGGTGATAATGGCCGCCCGGTTAACCGTCCCTTCCCGTCACCAGAGCGACCGGTTACGCGTCCCGTTACAAGGCCCATCGATAACAACCGACCCATTACCAGGCCCGCACCCTCACCGGAGCGGCCTCTAACCCGGCCGGTTACAAGACCGGTAATACCACCCGTAAATGAAAACCGTCCACAGGCAAGGCCAAGACCCATTGAACGCACCAGGCCCTTACCAAGGCCTGCGCGGCAAGCCAATGAAGACGGCAATCAACGTAGACCGGTAAGAAGGCCGGTGAAAGACAATTAGGATGGCACAAAGAAGGCCGGCAGCGTTCTACACTGCCGGCCGTTGGCTACCTATTCATTAAAATTGCTTAGAAGAGATCAGGATAATCGGAGATGATTCCGTCTACACCCATAGCCTTTAGCCGCTGTATGGCGGCCGCGTCATTGACCGTCCAGGGCACCAGCTTTATTTTTTTATCCTTACACGCTTTTACCAAGGCAGGGTTTACGAGTTCGTAGGCTGGACTGTAAATGGTAGGTACAAAACCAAGTTGTTGCAATTGTTCATCCAGTGATCGTTTGTCGTAGCCCTCAATAAGCAAAGATGTTTTTATACCTGGCTGCTGCTGGTGCAACACCTGCAAGCTGCGCGGATCAAAACTCTGGATGATGACCCGCTCTGTGATTTTTTTATCATTGATGATCTTCAACAGCAGCCCTACAAATGCTGCGGGGGCAGGATGGTATACATTATCTGTCAGCGGCTGCAACTTTGTTTCAATGTTATAAAAAGGCAGGACACGATGGTTTGCCAGCGCAAAGGCTTCCGCGCTGTCTATTACGGCCGATAACAGCGGTTTGCTGGCCTTCATTTTTTGTTGCCGCGGAAAACGGGGGTTTGGTTTCATGCCCACATCATATTGCTGTGTTTCGGCATAACTCATCTTGTAGATATTGAATTGCTTTTCTTCTTTCTCTTCTATGAAACTGCCATCGGGTTTTGTGGTAATGGCGTGGTTAAAGAAAGGCTCGTGCGAGAGGATTACCTGCGCGTCGCTGGTAATAACGGCATCCATTTCCAGCGTGGTTACACCAAGTGATAATGCATGCAGCATGGCGGGGATGGTATTCTCCGGATATAGTCCGCGCCCACCGCGGTGTGCTTCTGTATCAAATGCAGGTAATGAGACCATGTTTTTTTGCGGCGCGCGACAGGCAAGCGCTGCCGTTGCTATAAAGAAAAATAAAAATCGGGGCATGGTTGATAAATTCAAAATTCAAAAGTAAAAAGGCTTTTGCTTAGAAGTAAAGTCAAAAGTAAAAAGTCAAAATTCAAAAGTCAAAAAGCTTTTGCTAGAAGGAAAGTCAAAAGTAAAAAGGCAAAAGTCAAAAAGCTTTTGCTTTGTCTTTTGCACGCGGCGATACGGCGGGGCAGCGGGAAATT
>DATJGC010000521.1:0-11042 GCA_035495345.1 Chitinophagaceae bacterium
TACTGTCGTTGATCTGCAGGCTGCCCGTGGCGGGCACCATGGCGGCATAATAGTTTTCTATCCAGCTGGGCAATGCTGCAATGGTACCACGCAGGCTGATAACGGCCACTGCACCGTCTTTGCGGTACCACATATTCCATCGGTTGCGCAGGCCCAGGTCTGGTGATCGGTATGCATTGATATACGCATCGGGCAATTTTATTTTTGGATCATACACGGCAGAATCAAAGCGCTGGAAATTAAGCGCCAGTACGTCTGTGTATTCTTTGCCATTAAAACCGGGTTGGAGCAACTGACCAAAGGAGCAGGTAACCAAAAGCATCAGTGCATAGAAAAGCAATAATTTTCTCATAGTTGTTGGTGGTTTAATGGCAATGCGCGGTGTAACATGCACTGCTTACTGCCATTGAAAAAAACAAAAGGCCTTTATGCCAAATATAGATAGAAACAGATTACAACTGAAAAGCTGCAAAGGTTGAGGCTGGCAGCTACCAAAAGAATGAGCCCTGTAGAAACAGGGCTCGTAACCAAAACTAACTGCTTATGAGAAAATCTTTATGAATAAATCAGAAATGTATTTGTGTTTGTTTGATGATGTAAATGTCGGTCGGTAAAACTAAAAATAGTGTTAAGATATGTTAGCGTCAGGTTAACATCCTTCTTCCTTTATCAAAAGTACAGTAGCCTGGCGGTTATACCAATACCACTTTAAGGTATAAATCATCTATCCCTGGTATATTTCACCTCATCTATCGCCAGTTCCTTTATCTCACCGTCTCTGCCGGGTATAAACTGCACCCATGATTTTCCAAACCACCAGCGGTTATAGGCGCCCCTGAACACATCATATTGCCAGTGCGCCAGCTGCAGGCTTATATTGCCGGGCATGGTTACAGACAATACACTGTCTTTCAATGTAACCTGCACGGTGGCCAGGTGTTCATTGGTAAAGCTGCCGGTGTAAGTGGTTAACGGAAAGGTAGGATGCGTTTGCAAAACCCGTTTTGCCAGCGTACGCTTTTCGCGGGCTTTGGCAGAATCTGCCATGGCGCTGAAAAGGGTATAAAACCGGCCGCTCCAGTCGTTCCCCGCATCATTGTGCAACCAGAGGTCTACGGCCTTGTACATCAGCGCGTGGCGGAGCTCTGAATGGTCTACATTGCCATATACATACAGGCCAAAATGCTCATCGGGCACCAGCGCGGCAATGGCGGTAAGCCCCGCAAGGCTACCTGTATGAAACTGCAGCATCTGCCCACGGTAGTCTTGCTGAAACCATCCAAGGCCATAGGTAAGCCAGTGCGGACGTACAAGCTGCAGGGTAGCATACATGTTGAGTGGTGCCACCACCTGCGGGGTAAAGAGTGCGGCATAGGTGGCAGGTTTCAGCAGGCGCCTGCCGTTTATCCGGGTGCTGTCTAACAGGCAGGTCAGCCATTTGGCCATATCATCTGCGCATGACCATACGCCGCCGGCAGCGCCAATATTATCGGTGTATAAGTAAGGTATCGGCTTGATGCTGTCGTTATCAGGGTAATGAGAAACGGTGCTGATGGCACTGGCAGGTATCGCTGAGTGGTCTGCAAAAGTATTGTTCATGCCCAGTGGTGTAAAGAGGCGCTCTGTAATAAAAGCATCCCATGTTTTACCGCTTACTGCATGTATTACTTCGCCGGCAACTATGTACATGAGGTTTTGATAGATAAAATCTGACCGCAGTGAGTAAGCTGGTGTCATAGACTGCATGCGGTGAATGATTTCTTCCCTTGTATAACCCGCTACCCAGAGCATGTCTGCATTGCCGAGGCCCGCATTATGGGTAAACAGATCCAGTACGGTGATGGCTGCGCTGCTGAACGGATCTGCCAGTTTAAAGGAAGGCAGCAGATCTGCCACGCGATCATCCCAGTGCAGCTTGCCTTCATCTACCAGCATACCCATACAGGCGGCGGTCATGGCCTTGGTTGTAGAGGCGCAGGTAGACAAGGTAGTATTGGTATAGGGTGCAGGCTTGCCCAGTTCACGAACGCCATAGCCCTTTTCAAATACAATGTTGCCATCTTTTACCACCACCACAGATAAACCAGGTTGTTTCCATAAGGGCATCGCTGTTCTTATATAGTTGTCAAAAGCAAGGGCTGTTTTATCTTCTTTCACCTGGGCAGTAACGGAAATGGCCAGTAGCAGGCAGGCCGTCATTAGCATACAAATGCGCATAAACAGGGGTTTGCCTAAAGATAAAGGAAAGAAAGAATTCATGGGCCCTTCGGGCGATAGGCAATTGCTTGTATAGGAAATTGGGTTGATGAGAAAGCGGTTAGCGGAGCGACTGGTACTTTACAATAAGAAGCCAGGTGGCAATTACAATGGCCAGTATCAGGATAACAGCGGCCATCACCCAGCGCTGCTGGGCAATTTTTCTTTGTTGTTTCTTTGTTTTCTTTTGCAGCAGTTTTTTATGGAGATCGCGGTTTAACTGGTCTACAAACAGGTTAATATCTTTTTTGTCTTTAACATTGCTGAGACCTTCTAACGCATCATTGACAAATTCACTTTCTGCCAGTTGTAATTCAACCTGGCGTTTTTCCTCACCGGTTAGCTTACCGGCCAGGTAATCCATCAACTGCTGGTTGTCGATGTCTTTGTTACTATTGGATAATATGTTTAATAAGTCTTTGTTCATGATTGTTTGATGATTCTCTCTACGGCTATTTTAAGGTTGCGTTTGCCATTCTGTATATAGCTTTTTACCTGCATCATACTATAGCCGGTGGTTTCAGCAATTTCAGTGTAAGACTTCTTATTGAGGTAAAACAAAGTTACACATTGTTTCTGCTCATTGTTTAATTCTTCGATGGCCGTGGCCACGGCGTCCAGCACGCGGTCTTTGTCTATATGTGCCTGTACTGGTGTGGTTTCTGCTTCTACCATCATCGTTTCCTCATTTAAGGCTGCTGCCACTTTACCGTGCCTGTCGCGCAAACGCATCAGGCAATGGTTTTTGGCCACCATGTATATCCAGCTTTTGAAGTAAGCAACTTTGTACTTGTGCATTTCTGCTATGGCCTTCAGAAAAATCTGTTGTACGCCATCCCTTGCATCGTCTTCATTTTTCAGGTATTTCATGCAAACGCCAAACAACAACATGGTATAGCGTTGCAGCAGGATGCCCAGCCAGTGGTTATCCTTTTCTGCATAAAACCTTTCAAGCAGTGTATTGTCAGATATGTGCTGATAGCGGTCCTGGTGCAAAGTGTAAGTTTCTTTTTCTTAGATGCCCCGGCGGTGAAATTGCATAAGGAACGGGTACTATTTCTTGCCGGTGCCAGCAGCCGGGGCGGCTGATTATTTTTTATCAATAAACAACATTTTAACGGCAATGATGAGCAGCACCACCGCAAATATTTTCTTTAGAGTATCCTGTGGCAGCGAGACTGCCATTTTACTGCCCAGCCACCCGCCAACAATAAAAGTGGCGCACATGATGCCCACCACTTTTACATCTATAAAGCCTTGTTTATAATAATTGAGCACGGCCAGTATGCCTACCGGCAGCAATAATAAACCCAGTGAAGTGCCCTGTGCCTGCTGTTGAGAAAACCCGAGTACGTATACAAGGGCTGGTACAATGATAATACCGCCACCAATACCTATCATACCGCTGAGTACACCGGCCGCCAACCCAATAAGTGCCAGCAGCAGCACTGTCTGAATATTCATAACGCATGCTTTTACAGGTTGCCCGCGGTATTAGCGCTTGAAACTTTTTTTGTAAAAGGCCATGGCTTCTTCAATTACCTTCAATGCCTGGCTTTTGTCTCCAAACTCTTCTACAATCACCGTTTTGTTTTCCAGCTTTTTGTATTCTTCAAAGAAGTGGCGCAGCTCATCAAAAAAGTGTTTCGGCAATTCCTCTATATTATTATAATGGTTTACCGTGGGGTCGTTGGCGGCAACAGCAATGATCTTATCGTCTGCATCTCCGCCGTCTATCATCTGCATAACACCCACTACCTTGGCCTGCATCAGGCAAAGCGCCTGCACCGGGAGTGAGGTAAGTATCAGGATATCCAGCGGATCCTTATCGTCTCCATAGGTTTGCGGTATAAAGCCGTAATTACAGGGATAGTGAAAGGAGGAATAGATGATACGATCAAGCTTCAGCATACCGCTGTCTTTATCAATCTCATATTTACAACGCGAGCCCTGCGGTATTTCTACCACCGCATTTACCATGCGCGGGGCATTGTCTCCGGGGCTGATGCCATGCCAAGGATGCGATACAATCTGCATATAGTGTTTTTATTATCCGTACAAACGTACAAATGAATTCCCGGAAATGGAACTCATTTATTTTTGCTGACTGCTTGCGCATATCATTTCCAGATCAATACCAGCATGCCGGCAAAGATTAACGCGGCCGCTATCAATACTTTTGCGGTCATGGGTTCCCTTAAAAAAACGAATGCAAGCAATAGTGTAAACAGCAGGCTTCCTTTGTCGATGATGCTTACTTCCGCCACTTTACCCATTTGTAATGCGCGGTAATAAAACAACCAGGAGGCCCCGGTAGCAAAGGCGGAAAGTACCAGGAACAACCAGCTGTTGCGGGTAAGTGTGCTTACCTGTGTACCAAGCCCCTTATAGAAAACAATGCCCCAGGTAATCAGCAATATAATAGCGGTGCGAATGGCAGTGGCAAGATCTGCATTTACGTCTTTTAAACCCGCTTTTGCAAAGATGGCGGTAAGTGCCGCAAAGAAGGCAGACAAAAGCGCAAACAATAACCACTGGGGCATAGCATGGTTTTAATTAGAATTCTTTATCAATCTTAAACCCAAACAACCGGCCTTTTGTCCATTCCTTGTAGTCTTTCTTATAATGCTTGCGGTTTCTGTTGGTAAGCGAAGGTTCATCCAGCAGGGTGAGATCAGGGCGACCGGCATTCACCCAGGCGGTATACCAAAGATTGGCGGTGGCAGCAATGGCTACCCTGATCTGGCGTTGCACCATGCCATTCAGCGCATTGTGATAAGCGCTTGCATAGGCATAGCTATGCACTGGTTGGTTATACTTATTTTTCACAATGACGCC
This sequence comes from Chitinophagaceae bacterium, assembly GCA_035495345.1. Classification (GTDB taxonomy): domain Bacteria; phylum Bacteroidota; class Bacteroidia; order Chitinophagales; family Chitinophagaceae; genus JACMLD01. The sequence continues at coordinate 5,095 of DATJGC010000521.1, forward strand.
TGCGGGTGATTTCATGTAGACATTGCCGGTATCAAAACTGCGGCTTAATTGTTTTTCTGCCAGCAGCAGCGTATCTGCCAGGCGGTGACTGTCATTGATCAGCTTCCAGACTTCTTTTTGTACATCCGGTATATAAACAGCATTACCGGTATAAAAATTATAGCTACTGCCAAACTGTTCCAGCAACTGAGATTCAAAAAAAGCATGAATACCTTTCTGGTCGGTCAATTGCCCATCATGGTTTAAAGAGGTATGCAGCGGTTGGGCCGCATCGCCCACATAATGCCCCAGGTCTGCCGCCAGGAAAAGTATTTCTGCTTTCTTCTTATCCTGGAAGGCGCGGGTAAGCTTTTGCACTACTTCTATCATGTACCAGGGCAGCAGGCCGTTTTTATCAAGGAACTTGCTATCGTATTTTGAATAGGCTTCTTTTACACCGCGGGGTACAGAATCTGCCGGGCTTGTCTGGAAAGATTCCAGGTCTATATAATGGCGGGCAAACTCCGCTTTATCATTCAGGGTATATTTTCTTACATCGGGTATCACAGATTCTTCGGTAATAAAATCTATATGGTTATAGAAGAAGCTGCGCATACTGTCTGGCAGGGCAAAGACTGCTGCATGGTTAATATGCTGGTGGCCCCAGGTGCCCCACGAAATGAGTAACATGCAGAATGGCAACAGCACGGTGAGCGAAACAACAGCAATATGTTTTTTCATGAGGGGCATTTATCAATAAAGTGGCCAGCAGAAGCGTTTGCTGCAGTTAGTGAATATCTTTTAAATCTACCAACCAATCTCCTTTTGCCTTTACAATTCTGATGGTAGTGGTATCCTTTTTATAGGAGTTGGAGAAAACATAATTAAGAGAAGAATCACTGGTTTGCTCCGTGGTGATAACAATGATATTGGCATTCTTATGGCCCACTTTGTCTTCCTGGCTCCATTGGCCGTAATCAGATTTCCATTTGTGCAACAGCATCTCGTTTACGCCGGCAGAATCCTTGTAAAGATAAAAGCTCGCCTTATCATAGTTGCCGTCTAAAGAGGCGCGGATAAATTCCCTTGCAGCTTCCTGCGCATCCGTTGCACGGGTAAATGTACTGTCTCCTCCACAGGAGGCAAAAATAACCAGGGCCAGCAGGGCGGTGAGTAATTTCATAATTTTTGTTTCAGCGCAAAATTATCTAAATAGATGGTTGGGCCAGCAAGTTTTATTTTATTAACAAGGAATATAGCCACGGGCATGAGCAGGCAGAGGAAAGGCGCCTTAACAGCGCCTCGTTTTAATAATTCCGGATTTGATATTACTGGTTTCCATCTTCTCTGAGTTTTTCCTTGTCGTACGCCCTGATAATAGCTTTTACCAGGCGGTGACGCACCACATCTTCTTCATCTAGCTTAATATGCGATATTCCATCTACATTTTGTAAAATACGTACGGCTTTTTCCAGACCGCTGCGCTGGTTGCGCGGCAAGTCTACCTGCGTCATATCTCCTGTAATGATGGCCTTTGCGTTGGAGCCAATGCGGGTTAAAAACATTTTCAACTGCAAATCTGTTGCATTCTGCGCCTCATCCAGAATAATGAATGCATGATCTAGCGTACGGCCACGCATATAGGCCAGTGGCGCAATTTCAATGGTGCGCGTGCTCATATAATACCCAAGTTTGTCTGCAGGTATCATATCATCCAGCGCATCATATAAGGGCCGCAGGTAAGGATCGATCTTTTCTTTTAGATCACCTGGCAGAAAACCAAGGCTCTCCCCGGCTTCTACTGCCGGACGGGTAAGAATGATTTTTTTTACCAGCTTGTTCTTGAGTGCACGAACCGCCAGCGCAACCGCCGTATACGTTTTACCGGTACCGGCCGGCCCAATGGCAAAGAGGATATCATTTTTATCAATGCCCGCCACCATATGTTTCTGGTTAGAAGTTCGGGCACGTACGGTTTTACCGTGCGGACCAAACACCAGTATATCATTGGGATTGCGATCAATAAAATTGTCTACCACTTCTGCATCGTCTCCGCCAAGAATCTGCTCAAAATAGTTTTCACTCATATGGCCGTTCCTTTCCAGGTACTGCACAATCAGGTCTATTTTTTCTTTTGCATTTTCTACCTGCTCCGGTGAGCCGCTTAGCTTTACCTGTGTACCGCGACTCAATACTTTTAACAAGGGAAATTTCTTTTTGAGGATGTCCAGCTTACCGTTGTTTACGCCAAAAAATTCAATCGGGTTTACTGACTCTAGGTTAATGATGGCTTCTGTCAATTCAGTTTGTTTTTTACGCTGCAACCTTCATTGGAAATGGCTGAAACGTTTTTGTTAAAGAGATGGTACAAATGATAGCTGAAGTATCGCCTCTTTCAAATATAATTCATCAAAGTATATACTTCCTAAAGTTAATTACTCACAAGCTGTGGATAATTGAACGCGTACTATTATTAAGTTAAATTACCATTAGCATTTGCAACCAGTTTTACAACAAATACCCGGCCTAAATGTTTAGTAATGTACGCTTGCCGGTAGTATAAGACAACTACGCATTTTTCTGTCTTCATCTCCTCACTTGCCGTACCTTTGCGGCATTAAAAACAATTTTTTATGAGCTCGCTTGTACAGGCATCACTGTTGAACAAAACCGCCAACAAATCATTGCGCCCCATAGGCGAGAAAATACTGGCGGGCGAAAGAATTACCCCGGAGGAAGGCCTGCTGCTTTTTGAACAGGGAAGCCTCTCCTATCTTGGTGCTTTGGCCAATTTTGTTCGTGAAAAATTACATGGCGATAAAACGTATTTCAACCGCAACTTTCATATAGAGCCTACCAATGTCTGCGTTTTTTCATGTGCTTTCTGTGCCTACTCAAAGTTATATGCCCACCGCGAAGAAGGATGGGAGCTGAGCACCACGCAGATGATGGACATTGTAAGGAGTTACGACAACAAGCCCATCACTGAAGTACATATTGTTGGTGGCGTGCATCCCAAGTTAAATATGGCTTTCTTTATCGACCTGATGCAACAAATAAAGCAACACCGTCCCGGCCTCCATATAAAAGGCTATACAGCGGTAGAGCTTGATTATATGTTCAGGAAAGCCAAGCTTTCGCCGGAGGAAGGACTGCGCATGCTGCATGCCGCAGGATTGGATTCGCTGCCGGGCGGCGGCGCAGAAATTTTTCACCCGGATATACGCCAGCAGATTTGCGCAGATAAAGTAGATGCCAACGGCTGGCTGAATATTCACCGTACCGCCCACCAGCTGGGCATGCACAGCAATGCCACCATGCTTTATGGCCATATAGAAAAGTTTGAGCACCGCATTGATCATATGGAAAGATTACGCCAGCTGCAGGATGAAACGGGCGGCTTCAATACTTTTATTCCGCTGAAGTTCCGCAATAAAGACAATGATATGAGCCATGTGCCCGAAAGCACGGTCATTGAAGACATGCGCCTCTATGCGGTAGCACGCCTCTACCTTGATAATTTCCCGCACCTGAAAGCCTACTGGCCCATGCTGGGCAGGCAAAATGCGCAGCTTACACTTTCCTTTGGCGTAAATGATCTTGATGGTACCATTGATGATACCACCAAGATTTATTCAATGGCCGGCAGTGAAGAACAAACACCTTCCATGACCACCGCGCAATTGGTAACACTTATTAAACAAGCCAAACGCCAACCCGTTGAAAGAGATACACTCTATAATGAAATCAGGGATTATAGCCAGGTAGCCGTAAAAGACATTGAAGTGGATCCTAGTTTGAATTAATTCAAAAGTCAAAAGTAAAAAGTAAAAAGGGCTTTTGCTTGGTTTGTTGCACGCGGCGGTAAGGCGAAGCGGCGAACGCAGCATCGGCGAATATGTAAACCTCTGCTAGCTCTGTGCGCTCTGTGCGAAAAAAATGAGCGAAGCGAACCTCTTTTCCTCTTTTTCTCTTAGCCCCCCTCTTAGCCCCGTTGGCTCTGTGCGAAAAAAATGAGCGAAGCGAACCTCTTTTCCTCTTTTTCTCTTAGCCCCCTCTTAGCCCCCCTAGCACTCCGGCAGACTCAAAGGTATATTGATCGCCAAGCCGCCATCGCTGGTTTCCTTGTACTTGCTATTCATATCAAGCGCTGTATCCCACATGGTTTTTATGACCGCGTCTAAAGACACTTTTGCAAAATCAGGCGTGCTTTGCAGTGCCAGTTGCGATGCAGTGATGGCCTTTATAGCGCCCATGGTATTGCGTTCTATGCAGGGTACCTGCACCAGTCCGCCAATAGGGTCGCAGGTAAGTCCCAGGTGATGCTCCATGGCAATCTCTGCTGCCATCAGCGTCTGCCTTTGTGTGCCGCCCATGCATTCTGTGAGTCCGGCCGCGGCCATGGCGGAGGAAACGCCAATCTCCGCCTGGCAACCACCCATGGCCGCTGAAATGGTGGAACCTTTTTTAAATATGCTGCCCGTTTCTGCCGCGGTTAAAAGAAACTGGATGATCTTGTCTTCTTTATAGCCATCGCAAAAAGTAATATAGTACTGCAATACGGCAGGTATTACGCCGGCAGCACCATTGGTAGGCGCGGTAACCACACGACCGAAAGATGCATTCTCTTCATTAACAGCCAGCGCAAAACAGCTCACCCAATCCAGCGTATAACTGAAATGACTGCCGCCCTCACGGATGGCCTGTACCCAGGAATCATAATCGTTATAATTTTTTTGCGGCAATAATCTTTTGTTGAGTGCGGCGGCGCGGCGTTTTACTTTTAAACCGCCCGGCAGCATGCCCTCCTGGTGTGCACCCCGGTACATACATGCTTTCATGACGTTCCAGATGGCAAGCAACCCGTTGCGGGTATCGGCTTCGCTGCGCCAGGCCAGTTCGTTTTCCATCACCACTTCGCTGATGGAGAGGCCCTTCATGCACCAGTGCAGCAGGTCGTCTGCATTGTCAATGGGGAAAGGCAGCTGAATGGCGGTAGCGCTGTTCAGTTGTTCACCCTCTTTCTGCACAAAGCCGCCCCCAATAGAATAGTAGGTCTCGGCTAACTGTTGTCCGTTAGCTGTGCTGGCCAGGAAGGTCAGTGCATTGGGGTGATAGGGCAATGTTTCGGTAAAAAGAAAATGGATGCCTTCGGCGGGGTCAAAGTCAATGGCATACTTGCCCTGGAGCATGAGCTTTTTGTGTTGGGCAATATTCTGCAATTTGCTGCTGATATGCTGTACATCAAAGGTAACAGGGTCATCGCCGCTGAGGCCCAGTTGCACGGCCATATCTGTGCCATGCCCCTTACCGGTTTTAGCGAGTGAACCGTATAATAATACTTGCAGGGAGTGGATGTTGGGGAGCATTCCATTGGCTTCCAGCGTTTGCAGGAAGCGGCCGGCAGCGCGCCAAGGGCCCAGGGTGTGTGAGCTGGACGGACCTACACCAATCTTAAAAATATCAAAAACCGAAATCGCTTCGTGTGGCAAGTCGTTCCTTTTAGCAAAGGTAAAAGAATGGATACTACTTTGCGTGGGGGGTGCTAGGAGATTGAAGGAGAAAAAGAGCGCTTGCTTTGTCGTCTGCAACAACCCAGGCAAAGTTTTTTGACTTTTTACTTTTGATTTTTTTTCGCACAGAGCGATCAGAGGGCTGGTGCAAGGAGATTGAAAGAGAAAAACAGCGCTTGCTTTGCAAATCAGGCAAAAGCTTTTTTACTTTTGAATTTTAACTTTTTACTTGTTCTCAAAGCAAAAGCTTTTTTACTTTTGACTCATTGCTGTCCGATTAATACTTTCTAGTTTTTTATGAAACGCTTTGTGCGCAAGGCTTTGTGACTGGCATGTGGAGAATGGGGCTTACTAAGGCTATCTAGACAACAGCACCTGCAAAAGCCGCCTTCGTTTTACGTGAGCTTTGTGCTACAGCTCACCCATGCAATGGCTGAAACGCTTGCTGCAGCACAG
>DATJGC010000522.1:0-12769 GCA_035495345.1 Chitinophagaceae bacterium
GATGCCTCTTTTGATTAGAAAGGGTATGGAATAAAACTACCGCAGCCTTTGCCGGCTGCGGTAGTATGGTTAAATGAATGTTGTTTTTTACCAACCGGGGTTCTGCATGCTTGCCTGTATAGAACTAGGGTACAGCAGAATCTGGCTGGTAGGGATAGCAGACAGATAGTTTTTTGGATCAGTAAACACGCGTTGTTGCGCAGCCGTGTATGGCATGATATAACCATTTGCGTTCAGTCGCACCGAGCCATTGGCCGGCACCTTGGCGCCTAAAAATGAATCAGGGTTAACATTGCTGTCAAGGTATTTTCCTTTCTTCCAACGCATCAGATCCTGGAAGCGGAAGCCATCCATCATTAATTCTGATCTTCTTTCTCTGCGGATTTCCCAAATAAGAGAAGATACATCCGCATCTTTTTTAGGGTCTACAAAGGCAACACCACCAGCTGAGGTAACGCCTCCGGCGTAATCAAGTTTTGTAACTTTTGCTCTTGCTCTCAGCTTATTGATGGTCATGTCAAGATCAGCCTGTACAAATGTGTATTTACCCAGTTGGTCCAGCTCCGCAGCCGCCTCCGCATAATTCAGGTAGATTTCTGCTAACCAAAAAAGTGGTGCATCTGTGATACCGGTGTTAATGGCGGTGGGCATGGTCTTTAGCCTGTTAGTATCTGCAGGTAAAAATTTGATAGGCCTGTAGCCGGTGCTGGAGGTAAGACTATTTTTTACGTGCCCAATATAGTACAGGTAGGTAGTATCTATTGACAGTTTAAGCCTGTAATCTCTGTTGGCCATTACCTTAAAGATATCAGCATCTCCCTGGTACAACGGAGACAGGCTGATGGGCAAACCATCTGTGGCCACATAAGATTCTACCGCGCTTTTGGTGGGCCCGTTCATAGCAGTACTGCTGTAATTATAAGCAATTAAAGAGTGCTGCAGCAATGCGGTTTCATACTTTTTAGACAGGATAATTTCTTTGTTTCCTGCAAGGTTATCTGAATTGTAAGTGGCCTGGTAGTTGCCGCCGAGTATATAACTGCTGTTATTTATCAGGGTTGACGCGGCATCTTTTGCAGCCTGCAAAAATTTATCCGCGTCTGGCAATGAAAGTTCAGTGTGGTATTTACGGTAGGTGCCTTCATAAAGACCAATCCTTGATTTTAATGCAAGTGCTACATCGCGGTTAACGGTATTGTCCAGGTCTTTTATACGCAGGTTGGCAACCGCAAAATTAATATCCTGTAACACGCTGTCCATTACCAGCTGCCTGCTATCCCTCGGTTTGTAAATCTGAGATGAGTCAGTAATATCCAGTGAACGGCTGTAAAACGGTACGCCGCCAAAGGTTTGTACCAACCGGAAGTATTGCAGTGCTTTAAAGAATTTTGCAATGCCTTTCCAGTGGTTCTTTGCTTCATCGGGCATACTAATGCCATCGATTCTTTCTAACATGATATTCGCCTTGCGGATATTGCTAAAGCTCCAATCGCTGTTAGCACTGGCGGTGGTTAATGGAAACTGGGTGAAGGTAGAAGCTGCCTGATCGTCTGTCAGCGTGGGGAAATAAAAATCACCATTTGTTGCACTACCGTTGCCAAACCCATTAAACATGTTGTAAAACTCCCAGGCATAGCTACGGACGCTGTTTTCATTTTTCCAGTAACTGGGGTCATAGAGCGTGTCCGGATTGGTAACATCCACAAATTTTTTACACGCTGAGCCCAGCACTACCAAGGCTAAGAGAAGCGGTATATAGATTCTAAGTCGTTTCATTGTTTTGAAATTTGAGTTCAAGAAGATTTGAGTTAAAATGAAAGCTGCACACCCGCAGAATATTGCCTAACAAACGGCCAGTTTCTGCCGGTGAAGGAACTTGTGGTGCTGCCATCTGTCATCTCCGGATCTATGGGCACTCCAACGTTTGATATCTCCGCAAGGTTTTGTCCGCTAACAAACACGCGTAACTTCTGAATACTATATCTTCTTAACAATCCTTGTGGCAGGGTATACCCCAGGGTTACGTTTTTAAGACGGCAATAAGCCAGGTTCAGCAGGTACCTTGTTTGGGGTACAAAATTGTTACTTCCTATATTTAACCCTGCTATTGCCACTACGTTGTTATTGGCGTTCAGCCTTGGGTATTTTGCATTTGTATTAGTGGGCGTCCAGTAATCCAGCTGGTTATCATACAAGATATCCAGGCTCTGGTACATTGGTAAGGCAACATTTCCAATGCCCCACCAGTCGCGTTTACCTACTCCCTGTATGAATACATCAAAATCAAAATTTTTCCATGTGCCACCAATACGTGCGTTGTACTGGTAACGGGGCTGTGTATTGCCAATCACTTTTAAATCACCATGATCACTCAGCGTCATAGCGCCACCGTTAATAGATCCATCCTTGTTTCTGTCAACATACCTGATGTCTCCTGCACCAAATGCAAAGTTGCCGCTTTGCAAGGCTTTTTGTGATGGAGAACCGGCAGCCTCTGCATCAGAAGCAAAGAATCCCTGTGTTTCAAGACCCCAGATTTCACCGTATGTTTTGCCCTTGTAGTTAAAGGCGTTAGAAATCGAATTATTGGGGTTATTCCACTCAGTAAATACAGTTTTGTAATCCCAGAAGCTCAGCGTTCCATACAATTGCAGGTCTTTGTTTACACTGTAATTGGCATCAATGCTTATTTCATAGCCACGTGTTCTGAAATTACCTGCATTGATTCTTGGTCCGGTGGTACCAAAGCTTGAAGGCACACTGCTGGCCTGAATCATTCCCTTGGTATTGCGTTCATACCAATCGAATGTAACGCCAATATGATTCTTGAACAGTTTGATGTCGGCACCAAAGTCGAGCAATGATACCCGTTCCCATTTCAATGTACTGGCTACTGCCAGCGGTTGTGAAACAGCCGGCGTTAGTGCTGTACCGGTAGGCGTTAGCCAGTTGACACTGATACCGTTCATATTCGGTAAAAAGAAGGCACCGCCAACATCCTGGTTGCCCAGTTCTCCGTAAGAAGCTCTCACTTTCAGATCTGACAATACTGGTTTGATGGGCTCCATAAAACTTTCTTCGCTGATGCGGTAGCCGGCTGAAGCAGAGGGGAAGAAAGCCCAGCGGTCTTGTACCGGGAAGAAGGAAGAACCATCGTACCTGCCATTTACTTCAAAAAGATACTTGCCTTTGTAATCATAATTTAAACGGCCGAAATAACCAGCAAAGGCACGTTTGCCATGGCCGTTAGTGGGCCAGCCAAGAACGCCGGAGCCTGCAGTGCCAATGGAGGCGTCTCCAAATGTAAGTGCAAGCTCACCCTGTGTTGGATCCAACAGGCCTTTTCTCGACGCAAAAAAGTTGATCGTCTCATCTTTTTCTGCATTGATACCCGCAGTTAACTTAACATTATGTGCCGCGGCAAAGCTGTGTTGGTAGGTAGCATAAGTGTTGAAGGTGTTAATCAACATTCTGCCTGAGGTATAGGTTGTAGCATTGGTTGAGGATGCTAAGTCTACCAGGTTGAGCGGACCGGCAGACCAATAATCCCAGGCCATGATCGGGCCGCTGGTTTCATGCCGCAAAGAGTTATCACGTGCAATGGTATAATCTGCCCTGATGCTGATGTCTTTTGAGATTTTTAAAGTAGCACCAAGATCTACGCGTTGGTAGTTAGAAGTAATATTCGCCTTGCTGGCACCTGCCAGGTACGCAGAGTTGGTTCTGAAATAATTGCCCTGGTAAGTTCCATAGGGGAAATAAGCACCCCAGCGCCAGAAATAATACCAGTAGTCCTGGTAGCCATAAGGATAATCATAACTGAAATTCCTGTTCAGGGTGCGAATATTCAGGTCTAGCCATTTGGTAGGACTGGCATTCAAGCCAACGGTGAAGTTGTACTTGTTTACACGGTCTGGGTTTAACTTAAACATACCGCCGTCATAGCTGTACCCGCCCGACAGGTAATAAGAGATCTTATCTGAACCACCTTGTATGTTGATATTGTGCTGCTGAGAAAAAGTATACTTGTTAAGCATTTCTTTTTTTGGATCCCATACTTTAAAAAAGTAAGCGCGTCCGTCTGTGGCATCAATATCCCAGTCTTCGCCTTTCACCATTTCATTACCGTTCTTACCGGCATATTTCTGTTTCCAGTTGATGATGCCATTGCGGAGTTTTACCAGGTTCATACCAAAGGTTTCCGGTGATGATTGTCCTGAGCGGAGACCTGCTTCATTAAGGCCCTGCAACTCTGCCACAGGGTCTGCAAAGTCTGGTAGTGATGTAGCCTTATTAGCAGAGAAATAATTGTTGTATTGAACCGTCATCTTCTGGTTCTTTTTGCCTGATTTTGTCTTAATCAGTACCACGCCAAAAGCAGCCCTTGCACCATAAATAGAGGTAGACGCGGCATCTTTCAGCACTGAGATGCTTTCAATATCATTTGGATTGATAATAGAAAGATCGGTTGTTTCCACATTGTCTACCAGTATCAGCGGGCGGCTTGAACCATTGATGGAACCGATACCCCTGATGTTAATGGAAGCACCAGCGGTAAGCCCACCGTTACCAAACTGGATGTTTAGGCCGGGCGTAATGCCTTGCAGGGCTTTAGCAGGATCATTCAGCGGTTTGCTGCCAAAAGTGCGGTTTACATCTACTGTGGATACCGCGCCGGTGAGATTTGCCTTTCTTTGCGTGCCATAACCCACTACCACTACGTCTTCCAGTGAACCCGCATTGCCGCGTTGAAGTATAATGCTGAGTACATCATTATCGCCCACCTTCAATTCCTGGGTAGCAAAACCCACATAACTCAGCTGTAATACATCGCCCCGCGAAGCAGACAGCGAGAACCTGCCATCTGCATTGGTGAGTGTGCTTTTTTTAGTTCCTTTTACATTAACCGTTACACCGGGCAACGGAAGTGAATCATCGCCGGAGACAACGCCGCTTACAGTCTTCTCCTGCGATTGTGCCGGCAGATGCCAGAGTACACATCCGAGGAGCAGCAATGTGCAACAAATGAGTTTTCTCATAAAAACCGTTTTTTTTAATTTTTGAATAAATGGGATGTTGAGAATAATTTCACAGGTCTTGGTGTTTATAAAACCGTGATGCCCTGCTCACGGTAACCGGTAAGCGCAGCATCATCAGGTGCTAATTCAGTGATCAAGGTGTCTATCTGGTCGATGCCGCAAATCTGTATCGGCTGAAAAGAATTCAGCTTTTCAGAAATGCTCAGGCAAACCGTTTTCTGCGATGATTCTATCATTGCTTTTTTGATTTGCACCACATCCCAGTCGTTGTCCGTTATACCATGCTGCCGGTCTATAGAGTTAACACCCATCAGGCAGAGGTCAGCCTTTATTTGTTTTATTTTGGCAATGGCATCACCACCTACTGTAATCTTTGAATTTTTAGAGACTTTATCACCAATCAGTATCACTTCAATACTGGGGTGGTGAGAATATTCCAGCACGGCCGGTATACTGCCCGAGATAAACGTAGCTTTCAGCTGTGGCGGCAGCATGCGGGCAATCTCCAGTATGGTGGTGCCGCCACTGGTAAGCACAAACATGCCGTCTTTGATTAAGCCAACCGCTTTTTGGGCAATCGTCTTTTTCAGTTCATGGGCATAAATCTTTGCAGCCGGCATATTGCCATAGCCAAAAGATTGAGAGAGTGCGCCGCCATGCACTTTTATAATTCTGCCCTCATCCGCCAGCTCCTGCAAATCTCTGCGCACGGTATCTTCAGATACTTTCATCTCTTCACTGAGGGTGGCTGATAGTACCTTGTTGTGTAGGTTTACCTGGTGCAGGATAAATGCCTGCCGTTCTTTTTTTAGCATGTTGCCGGTAGATTGCCTGGCATCAGTTTTAACAGTCACAATACGTTGATTTTAGCGATGGCAACAAAAATGCTTTCTAACCTGTTTCACTCCATCTTACAGGTGATTTGTACTATTGATACATTGAACAAGGCAGCTTGCCGCTGCCATCACTGCACTTTAAAGCTTGCTGTACGGGTAATACTTTTTGTATTGATGTTCATGATTTCATATTCCAGCTTTATGGTAGTGCCGCTGGCAGCCGTAGGCACTGTATATGAAACCAGTAGCGTGTCTAGCTTTTTTATGGATGAATACGCAGACGCGTAGGGAATGCTGGCGCCCACTTTTGTTTTTGTACCCGCACCCACCGTTTCAAACAGATTAATTTCTTTGATAGGGTCTATTGAAAAAAACTGGAGCTCGGTTTTTACAACAGCGCCCGGCGCGTATTTTGTACTGCTGGCAGAAGTACCAATGGTAGTGTTATTGTTTACGTCCAGCAGTGCATTGGTAGACACTGGCAGGTAACCGCCTGAACGCGTGCTTTCATCAACAATATAATCTTTCGACTTTTCGCAGGAGGCTATGCCTGCGGCCAGCGTTGCCAGTAAGGCTATAAAAAGAAATGATTTTTTCATGTTATTGCTATTGAAGAAGTTTTAGTAAAAACGGTTTATTTATCCCACCAAACTTTTTCTGAAAGTGACACTACTTCTGATTGTGCATTGGGGTTACGACTGAGTTCGTCTAACGGATAGAATGATCTCCTGATAAAGGCGCCACCTAGTTCCTGGTTTTGGTTTAGCGGCACCGCCACCCCACGGAACAGGGAAGGATTGTAATCATAGCGGCGCATATCTGTCCAGGCCTCATTGTTCAGGAACAAGGCTACCTGTTTTTCACGCATGATGAGTTCAAGCGTAAGACCCGCAGCACCGACTGCAACCTGGGGGTTGGTAATGTACGCGGTGATACTCGCCGCAGGAACACCCAGCTTGGTCATATTAGCGTTTATGCCTGCCAGGTAGGCATCATAGGCCGCCTGTGTGCTGCCCACGCTGCTGGCACTGCCACCGTTGAGCAGGAAGCGCGCTTCTGCTTCAATAAATTTTTGTTCTGCATAAGAGGCCATGAGCAGCGGCGCGCCGGTTTTTCCAAAGAAAGTATTGACCGTAAGATCAGTTGTATTGCCTGTAGTGCTGGAACCATTGGGAAGCCCTACATAATTGGCAGAAGTCTTTTTATCTATCAAAATACCAATGCGTGGGTCTACCAGCCCGGGGTAGGCGGTACCATTCAGTGCATCCACAAAACGTTTGGAAGGTGTAATGGTAAAGTTGCCGGTTTGTATACGGTTAGATACATTTATCTGCCATGGGTTCAGGTTCTTGTCGTTGTACAACAATTGAAGATCTTTAGAAGTAGGTGTATACGCACCGGTTAGCGCGGCCAGCGCTGCAGTAGCGGCGGCGGTAGCACCCTTCTTTGTAGTGTGGATGGATAATCTTGCCTTCAGCATATTGGCCGTTTGCCGCCATTGCGCCATATCGCCACCATAGATAAGATCATCTGTGGCAGGTTTTAAAGAAGCAGGGTTGGGTTGCTGTGTTTCTGCAATGGCTTCATCCAGCATTTTCTGCATCAACGGGTACAGTGTTTCCTGTTTATCGTAATGCGGGTATAAAATGGCGGGTGCCTGGAAAGACTCGGCATAGGGCACATTGCCCCAGGTATCGGTGGCCAGCTGCAGGTTTAGCACCAATAATATCTTACCAATGGCAGAGTAGTAGGGCGAACCCTGAGCGGCGGCTTTAGACACCACGATCTTTGCATTGGTAAGGGCATTGAGGTAGATGGTCTGGTAGGCGATGCCCATACGCACATCGCGGTTTTGATCATCATTAATGGGGCCGCTGGCATAAGAGGCCATCTGCTGACTGAAAAGGGTAGTGGTATAGGCTACCCAGAAATGGCTGTTGGCAGTGGCATTCTCCACGGCTGGCAGCAGCGTGTTGAGCGTGGCGTCTGCTGGTTTATTGGGATTGATATTTACATCGCCGCTTTCAACAAATTTTTTGCAGCCCGTTATTGTCAGTACAGCAATAACAACAGCTATGTATCTTACAAAAATCTTTTGCATGTTGTCAGTTTTAAAAGTTTAGATTAAGGCTTAATACCAGCGAGCTGTAGTTGGGTATATTGCTTCCCGTGTAACCATACACGTTATATCCTGCGCCAAAGGCATTGGTGCCGGGGTCGTAGCCTTTGTAGGGCGTCCATAAAATAAAATTGCTGGCTGTAATATTAATATTGGCACCTTTTATAAACCTGGCGCGCTGTATTATTTTGGAAGGAAAATCATAGGCCACGCTCACGTTCCTCAGGCGCAGCCAGCTGGCATCCTGCAAAATAACATCAGCTATATTGTTGAAGAAATTAGCATTGCGGTAAAAATTAAAATCGATGAGTGCCGGTATATCATTCACTTTTCCATCTGCTTTTACGCCGTTGAAGATCACGTTTACATCCCTTGTCTCGGTAATCTTCAATACGCCGTTGCGGATAGAATTGCGCATGGTTACGTCAAATACATCGCCTCCTTTCTTGTATTCCAGCAGAAAGGCCAGCGTAAACTGTTTCCAGGTAATGCTGCTGCCCACGCTGCCCAGCCAATCCGGAAATGCGTTGCCAACCTTTACAAAGCTGCGCGTATAATCCGGGTAGCCCTGGGCGTTTACAATTACATTACCGGCAGCGTCTCGCTGGTAAGCGGTACCGTATAAGTCGCCGGCAGACCCGCCCACCGTCAGTTTATTGGAAATGCGGCCTTCATCATAAAAAACAATTTCTGAAATGCCTTCCTTAATGGCCAGTACCTTACTGCGGTTCCTCGACCAGTTCACGTTCACGTTCCAGCGGAAAGAATTGCTGCGGATGATATCGCCATTGGCAGCTACTTCAAAACCCTGGTTTTGTATGGTGCCCGCGTTGGTATTGTAAACGCTGAAGCCGCCGGTATAGGCAATGGGCACGGGTATAATCTGGTCTACGTTTTTGCTCTTGTAGTAAGAAACATCCAGCCCAATGCGGTCTTTTAGAAAGCGAAGTTCTGTACCAATTTCAACTGATTTCTGTTTTTCTGGTTTCAGGTTGGGATCAGAGTAATCCGTGGTTTGCAGAAACCCAGGTACACTGCCAAAAGGAAAGCCTGCCACCGCGCTGAAGTAAGGCCCGTTGTAATAAGAAGGGGCGTCCTTGCCCACTTCTGCATAAGAAGCGCGCAGTTTACCAAAGCTTAGCACTGAACCCGAGAGATGGTGCAGGTCTGTAAACACATAGCTAAGGCTGGCAGAAGGATAAAAGAACGAATTGTTGCTTTTGGGAAGAGTAGAGCTCCAGTCGTTACGACCGGTCAGCTCAAGGAAGATGCCATTCTTATACCCAAATTTAACATCGCCAAAAACGCCCGCGTATTTGCGACGAATAGTAGTTCTTGTATTGTAGAGGTTGGCGGTATTGCTAAGGTCATAGAAGCCGGGCAATGCAAATCTTTCACCGCGGGCGCTTACAATATCAGTGTAGGTATTTTGCAGGTTATGGCCTACCAGCACTGAGTAATCAAAATCACCTTCTTTGTCGGCATAAGTAAGGTAAAGATTAGAGTTTACATCCCTGAAGGTAACCCTGTCTTCTGCAATAAAGCCGCCGGTGGCATTGGCCAAATCAAGCGTGGTGGGGTCTCCGGGGAAACGCGGACCGGGTACAATACGGGTGCGCAGATCACCATAAAAATCGCCGCCCAGTTTATAATCGAGCTTTAGCTTGGGCAGAATTGTCCAGCCAAAACCAATATTGCCTACCACGCGTGATAGATTGCTTTTCTGCTGGCTGAAATGCGCTACATAAATGGGGTTATCAATAACACCGGGAGAATAGACTTTCATGCTGCCGTCTGCTGCAATATAATCGCGCACATCAAAAGTGGGCGAGTAATAAGAGAGCGCCGTCATAAAACCTTTATCTCCCTGTGAAGCTGCCACGGTATTGGAAGAAGTGAAAGTAGCCGCGGCAAAAGTGTTGAAATTATCTGCCAGCTGCTGGGTGCCAGACAGTTTAAAGGTATAACGGTTAAAGCTAGACGCCGGCACAATGCCTTTTTGGTTGAGCGAGGAAAAAGAACTGTAATAGGTTGTTTTAGCACTTCCGCCCTGTACGCTTACGCCATTATTGTAGCGCTGGCCATGGTCAAAAGCATCGCGGAAATTATAGTAAACAGGGTCACTGGCCGTGGCCTTGGGGCCAAAGGTCTGGAAACGATTGGGCGAACCATCTGCGTTGAACGATAGTCTTCCCTGCTGGCCCTCGCGGTATTTGGTTTGTATTTCCGGAAATTTTGTAAGAAAATCCACCGCCGCAGAGCTGTTCAGGCTTACAGACATTTTACCGGTACTGCCTTTTTTGGTGGTAATAATAATTGCCCCGGCAGCTGCATTCAGTCCATACAAAGCAGTAGCACCGGCGCCTTTTAAAATGGAAATAGATTCTATATCATCAGGGTTGATATCCAGCCCGCGGTTGGCAAAGGCAAACTGGTCTCTGCTGGCGGCCTGGTTGTTGTTAGTGCCTGAACTGGGCAACACGCTGCCAACAATGGTACTATTGTTAACCGGCACGCCGTCGATCACAATCAGCGGTTGGTTATTGGCGGTAGGACTGATAGAAGAGAGTCCGCGAATAACGATATCCGTTCCTGCGCCGGGTGCCCCGCCGGAAGGGGTAATGTTTACACCGCTCACCTTGCCCTGCAGGGCGTTAATGAAACTGTTCTCTTTTCCTTTGTTCAGCTCCTGGTTATTGATTTCCTGGGTGCTGTAGCCAAGCGTTTTCTTTCTTGCTTTAAACCCGAATGCCGTGGTTACCACCACTTCCTGCAGGCTGTTGGCCGCTTCTTTTAGTGTTACTACAAAACCATTGCTAATGGATGCAATGCTTACGTTTTGCGGGGCATGACCTACCGCTGTTACTTCCAGTGTTTTAGCGTTGGGCGGTACAGTGATGGTAAAACTGCCGTCTGCAGCAGAGGAGGTGCCGGCCGTGCTGCCCACCACTTTGAGACTTGCACCGGGGATGGGCTCCTGTTTTTCATTTCTGACGGTTCCGCTGATTTGCCTGTTTTGTGCGATCAGGCTGTGAGTGGCAATCAATAGCAGCCACGAGAGGACGACGATTGTTTTTCTCATAAAAAAGCGTTTGGTAGTGTGGACTTATGTCATTGCAATTTCAGCAGGGAGCGGAATGATGGGGCAGTTAACCCATTTTCAATATTATATCAAAAACCGCAAAAAAACGCAGAAAACATGTAAAGCCCGCAGGATTAAGAGGAATTTTAATGCAGATAAGCTGCATATGGGGGAAAATTTTAATAATTCTAAGTTGTTAGTTCCGGGTTCTTTTGCTCCGGTTCAGTTTGAAGTTTACAGTTTGCAGTTTTCAGTTCCTTTGCTTTGATTGGTTCTTAGTTCTTCGTTCTTAGTCCCGGGTTCCTTTGTTTGGAAAGGCTCGGTACAGTGGCGGGTTCGTTTGGTGGGAAATAGCTTCAACTTTTGAAGACTGCGTTGCCAGAAACCTGGAAGATGTTATGGAAAGAGGAAAGATTAGTATGCAGCAAGTAGCATAACAACAGAAGTTGTTGCTGCAAACTCTTTCCCTCCTTTTCTCTTTTCCTCCTTACTCTCTTAGCTACTGAATGGTGAAGCGCGCGGTAAGTCCGAAAGCATCGGGTACAAAATTGACTTTGGGGATGATATCCAGCTCGGGCTTCCAATCAAGCGAAAGGTTGAGCGGTATATTGGGGAATTTATAATCGAGGCCGATAACACCGGTAGGACCGAGGTAGGTATCGCCATCCTGGAAACCAACATAACCACCCGCTCCATAATACCATTTGAGACCGGCCGTTGCATTTAAAGGCGTATGTACTTCATAGAGTCCGCCAATGCCAAACCTGCTTCCACCAAAAGATATCAGGCCGTCGATGGCGCTTTTCTCATTGAGGAAATACTTGATAGAAACAGAATTGCTGAGGGTGGGAGAGGCATTGCTAAATCTGATACCCAAACCAAGTTTATAGTCGGGTGCACCATCCTGTCCGTGGCTGTTCAGCATAAAACAAATGCAAAGAACTGTTAGTAAGAGTAGGCTGCGCATAGCGGGGGTGTTTAGTACCATAGAACGAAAAAATAGTGCCGGGTAACATAAACGGCTATATAAATTCATGTTAACAGTGGCGTCGCAAGATAACCGAAGTCTTGCAACAGCTTGATCTTGCAAAAACATGATTAAGACTTCGGTTATCTCTATACAAAGTCTCTGACGCTGTATGCTTATGTTCTCTCAAGCCTGTGACTCGAGGGAGTTCTTAGTTCAGGGTTCTTGGTTCCTAGTTCTTTTGCTTTGATTCAGTTGGCAGCTTTTTGCGAAAGAGCAGCGATCCCCGTCTGACCCTTGGTCTGACGGAGCCCCAGCAGCAACTTACCCATTCGTATTAGATACCGCCTGCCTTCATCGCCTTAAGCCGTCAGACCAAGGGTCAGACGGTTGAGGCGATGCGTCCGCCGCTGCCTCTTTGCGCCCGCCGCGTGAAACCCTCCAAGCAAACGCTTTTTTACTTTTTACTTTTGACTTTTGAATTTTGACTTAATTCTCAAACAACTCATACTTTGTCTTCGGGCGTTTATCATCCTGCCATTTAAAATTGCGGAGGTTTTTTTTGTCGGCCGGCGTTTGTTTATAAGGATACATAGTGCCGGTAACATCACGCACAAAAACCACCTTCTTCAATTCCTTGTTCTCAAAACGCATGTCGATGATATCACCACTGGCATTGTTAACGCCCACAATGGCATTGCTTTCATCCTTTGCATAGTACACGCT
>DATJGC010000523.1:0-3161 GCA_035495345.1 Chitinophagaceae bacterium
GCTTCGCGAAGCAATGATTGCATGGGTG
This sequence comes from Chitinophagaceae bacterium, assembly GCA_035495345.1. Classification (GTDB taxonomy): domain Bacteria; phylum Bacteroidota; class Bacteroidia; order Chitinophagales; family Chitinophagaceae; genus JACMLD01. Next base: position 29 of record DATJGC010000523.1, read on the forward strand.
CGCAAAACCGGCAACAAAGTACTGGTATGCCCTGAAATGTTGTACCAGGTAGACATTATGGATGAACTGCTGATTAATCCACTGCCTGAAGATGTAAAGCCCTTTGTTATTAAACGTGGTTACTGGTTGCCTGATGAAGCTGCTTCTGTATATGCAAAGGCGCAGGCGGTATTAAGTTTTGAGTGTCATTCGCCCATTATTGCAGCCGCCAATGGTACACCTGCTTTTTACCTGCGCCAGCCTACAGACACCATTAAAGGGCAGATGTATTATGATCTCGGTTATACAGACTGGGTTTTTGAAATAGACAACACGGAAGGAACACAAATTGCCGATGCGCTGATGCGTGTAAATGCAGACTATCCGTTGGCCAAAAAGAAAGTAGCCACCGCTATTCAACAGGTAAATGGCCGCTACGACCAGGCGTTCAGGATCATGAAAAATCGTGAGAAGAGCCTGGGTTAAAAGAGCATGATATTTTGGGGTGGGGGGGATGAGTTATTTAATCAGTTTCGAATTGTAGAATTTGAAGGCTTACCGCTCATCTGCCCATCATCTTCAGTAGACGCTCCTCCGTCTCAGTTTCACTCTAGCCGCATTCATTCAGCTATTTAAATGGTAGTTCAGCGATTGTATTTCACCGGCAATGATGCCCGCGCTAGCTTTGATATCGCAACCATCATAAGTAAAAATATATTGTATGCGGTCAACTATCAGCAGCTTAATTATTTTCGGCATTTGCCTTTTGTTCACGCAATGCTCCGGACAAACCAAACCTGCCGTAGAAGCACAGAAACTCGCCAACAAAATTGAAGAAAAAACAGCAGTGCCTGGTGAAGCGCCCAGCGCCGGCATGTACATGAAGGCAGTCATTGATGGCAAGCCCTGGACGGCCACAAAATTAGTGCGTGATGAAAGCAGGGGCAGCAATAATTACCGGGTTACCGGCACCGGCAATGAAACTACCATTGGCTTTTATGTTTATATCCCGCACCTCAAGGTAGGTGACGTTACCAAGTTTTATGAATCTCACGTGGCGGATTTTATTACAAACGACGACCAGGTTTTTTATGGCGGTAGAACGGGCAGGTTTGTTGTCACTAAAGTTGACCAGGACGGGTTTGAAGGCAATTTTTCTTTCACCGCCACTTCTTCCGGCGTAAGCAAAAAATTTGAAGTAACCGAAGGCAGTCTGCGTTTTCCCTGGGCAAGATAACTGCCCTTGTTATGCGTAAGCTGGCGAGTATCTGCCTCCCTACAATCAATAGTATGTTTAAAAACTATGCCATTGCGCGCTGCTGGTAAAAATAACTTGCCAGCAGGGAGATGGGCAGCCCCACCAGTAACATGTGCCAGGCAAGGCTTATCAGTGCTACTATGTCAAAGCTTGCTGGCGGCAATTTAGTGAGCGGAAATACCAGCAGGTTCATTACCACCCAAACGGTTGCGCCGTATGCAAGACCTATCCCAATCTTGTTGCTCCTCAGCAAACCGACTGAAGGGTATAATTGTATAAAAAGATAGCTACTCACAAAGGCTATCAGGAAATGGAAAAACAAACCCAGCAGGGCCACCGGCAAACCGCCGGCGTATGCTGCATTGCCCATGATGGCGCTTGCAACAAACTGGTAGATTTGAACAGGATTATAGCCATAGAAGAGTCGGTAGACAATGATGGCCGCAATGCCGTCCAGGATGGCAACAACGAGGGTCGTCCATAGAAGCAAGGATGCTTTTGTTGGCAGGTATAATACGCCTGCAAATGGTTCTTTGGTCTGCATATCTGTAGTTTTTATTTTTTTTTCAAACAATGGTCATCATGCTTCAGCAATCAGTTGATGAGCACATGTAATGATCCATTCAATTTGCTTGTAAAAATGCCTGGCCCGTCATTGTTTAAGGGGTCATTCTTTTTACAAGTGCGAAACTACAGTGGCCTGCAAGCTTAAAAGTTCAACTACTTTAATAAATGGCCGGAAGCCATTTTTTTGCGTAGCATGCTGAGAAAAACGGGTGTCATACCCAGGTAGGAGGCAATGTATTTTTGAGGAATCCGCTGTTCAAGCAGTGGATATTTTTTTAAAAACGCCGCATAGCGTTCTGCGGCAGGTAAGGAAAGGTTTTGGTGAATTCGCTCCTGTTGCGCCACGAAGGCGTTTTGAAACATGATCCTGAAGAAACGTTCAAAGCCGGGGACTTTTTTGTAGAGCTGCTCCAAATCTTCCCTGTTTAATTGTAATAATTGTGAGGGCACCAGGGCAGCAATAAAGTAAGAGGAAGGTTGTTTAGTTAAAAGACTGTATAAATCACTTATCCACCAGTCTTCAATGCCCAACATAACGGTATGCTCTATTCCTTTATCATCCACAGCATACATACGAAGGCTACCGCCAACAATGAAATTTTCTGTTCTGCAAATTTCTCCCGGCCTGAGCAGTGGCTCATTTCTATTCAGTGTCTTCCATTGAAGCAGGGATAAAAAGTATTCCTTTTCCCTCTCACTAAGCTGAATGTGTTTACTTACATTTTTCAGTATCAGGTCTGTCTGCATGTACAATAATTTGACGGGCGCGCTATCGCCTAATGTTAACAAAGGCCCCATAACAGTGTTAAGCTGGTTGCTGAGACTGACCATCACACCAGCATCAACCATAAAATTATTTCTTTCCTATCAAACGGCAGTAAGCTTGCGGGGAGATTGGCTTTCCCTCAATGCTATAGAGGATTTACGGATATCTTTTACATATGAGTATGTTGAAGAAGAGCAGTGCTGTGTGCTGCCTGGAGGTGATCTATTTAATCCATGCTCAGTTGTGCCGGCATGCCCGCAACCTGCAACAATAGCAAATGGTGGTTAACGGGCTGTTCTTAAAAACAGTTTGCCCGTCAGCAAAACCAGCAGGGTAAAAATGAATGCTTGCGGAAATAGCTGGTACCGCATTACAATGGGCCCCGAAAAGATGCTGAACCCTGCATGCACAATCGTTAACAGCCATACAAATTGCAGGGTTTTGTTGAAGAGCGGGTCCTGCTTAACGGGAGACCTGCGGATTATATAAATAATTGATAAAACAAGCAAGAGAACCGAGCTGGCGCAAAACAGGGTAGGATAAGGCGAGAGCACGATGAGGTG
>DATJGC010000524.1:0-4407 GCA_035495345.1 Chitinophagaceae bacterium
ACTACGATAATTTTAAACTGGCTGAGCCCATTCCTGGTCCTTCTACAGACGCGCTCAGCAGTGTTGCGGCAGAGCTGGGCGTGGTCATTATTGCTTCCTTATTTGAAAAGCGTGCACAGGGCCTGTATCATAATACGACGGCCGTGCTGGATACTGATGGCAAATACCTAGGGAAGTACCGTAAGATGCACATACCCGATGACCCGGCTTATTATGAGAAATTCTATTTTACGCCAGGCGATCTGGGGTATAAAGTTTTTAAAACAAAGTTCGGTTGCTTTGGCGTGCTGATCTGCTGGGACCAATGGTACCCCGAAGCGGCCCGCATTACCGCGCTCATGGGTGCCGAAATATTGTTTTACCCCACCGCCATTGGCTGGGCCACCAGCCAGGATGAGGCTACCAATAAGGAACAATACAACGCATGGCAAACCATACAACGCAGTCACGCAGTGGCCAATGGCGTGCACGTGGTGAGCGTTAACCGTACTGGCTTTGAACAAAATGGTGCCATGAAATTCTGGGGCGGTTCGTTTATCAGTAATCCCTTTGGCACCGTGTTGTACCAGGCCTCGCACGAGGAGGAAGAAGTCATTGTGCACCGCATAGATACCGCCAGCACAGACAGGTACCGCACGCACTGGCCCTTTATGCGCGACAGGCGCATAGATTCTTACCAGCCCATTACCAAAAGATTTATAGACGAAGAGACCAGCAACCCATAGCGCTTAATGCTACCCGTTTGCAAAGCCGGAACAAAAGCATTGTAATGAACAAGAGCACTCCAAAATCACTTGGCTATTATTTTCCCGGAGAATTTGCGCCGCATACCGCTACCTGGCTTTCATGGCCGCACAAGGAAGCTTCCTGGCCAGGAAAAATTCATACTATCTACCCCTCTTACTGCAAGTTTATAAAAGAACTTACTAAGGGAGAGCGGGTATGCATCAACGTTAGGGATGAAGCCATGAAGGCATTTGCGCTGGCACAATTATCCGCCGAAGGCGCAGATATCTCCAAGATCAGTTTCTTTTTTCACCCCACCAATGATGCCTGGTGCAGGGATCATGGTCCGGCCTTTCTTATTAACCCTGCCGCGGAAGAAAAGAAAGTGATTGTAGACTGGAATTACAATGCCTGGGGCAATAAATATCCGCCCTACGACCTGGATGATGTTATACCCACGCTCATTGCAAAGGCCTACAATATTCCGGTATACCATCCCGGTATTATCATGGAAGGCGGTTCAGTAGAGTTTAATGGCAAGGGTACGGTAATGACTTCCCGCGCCTGCCTGCTGAATAAGAACCGTAACCCGCACCTCAACCAGGGCCAGATTGAACAATACCTGCAGGATTATTATGGCGTAGACCAGGTGCTATGGGTAGATGAAGGCATTGTGGGCGATGATACAGATGGCCATATTGATGATACGGTGCGCTTTGTAAACGAAGACACCGTGCTTACTGTAATTGAAGATGACAAGGCAGACGATAACTACCAGCTGTTACAGGATAACCTTGCCGAGCTTACAAAGATGCGACTCCTCAACGGCAGGCAGCTTAACATTGTGACCCTCCCCATGCCGGAAGAGCTGATCTATGAAGACCAGCGCCTGCCTTGTTCTTACGCAAATTTTTATATTGCCAACCAGTCTGTGATAGTGCCCACCTTCAGAAGCAAACGAGATGATAAGGCGCTGCAGATAATACAGGATTGTTTTCCGGAAAGAACCGTAGTGGGCATTGATTCTACGGATATCATTTGGGGACTGGGCAGTTTTCATTGCCTCAGCCAGCAGGAACCCGCCGTGTAAACAGGGTTACCTTATAAGTTTGCGTTTCATTGTAAACAAACCGGGAGGTTCGTGTAGCAATGGATCATCGTATCCACTGTACCTTCTCAGCAATGGCACCACGCTGGCCGGGGGCAGAGGGTACGGCAATAACACCCACATAAAAAAAGCCCATCAGTTTATCGGCGGCATCCAGTCCAAAAAATGGTTTTACGCCTTCCTGCTGCGTAACGCCGCCGGTGCTCCAGTAAGCGCCAATTTCATACGCGGCGGCCGTTAAATACATGTTCTGAACGGCGCAGGCCACGGCCGCTATTTCTTCAAACTCGGGAATGTTTTTTTCTGCATGGCGCTTCATGCCAATGGAAATAATATGAGAAGCCAGCAGGGGCGTGGTGAGTAATTTCTGGTAATTATCTTCCTTAAAAGCATCGCCGGAGGCATTTTTATAGACCGATGCCTGCAGCTGCGCAAAAGATTGCAGGCCCTTGCCCGTAAAAACGGTAAAACGCCAGGGCTCCGTGAGCTTATGCGTAGGCGCCCAATTGGCATTTTCCAGTAGCTGGTAAATAATGGCATCATCCACCTTTTCACCCGGCGCAAATTGCCGTGGAAAGGTACTCCGCCTGCTTTTTATAAGTGTATTTAACTGGTTGGTATCAAACTTCATATACTGCGTATAGGGGTGTCAAAGATAAGCCGCGTTACTGTACAATTTTTATTAAACTGTAGGCGTTATTGATGCGTCCGATCCATTGAAAACCCAAAATCCGGTAGCCATGAACAACTCCTTCCTAAACCAACAGGATTACCTTGCGCAGAAGTTCCGTTATACTGAAGAGCATATCCAGCAGATGTCAAGGCTGGCATTGCTAAAGCTGCAGTCGCTGCAGATGGTCCGCAACAACCGCTTCCTGGCCGCTTCGCGCAAGCGTGAGATGGAAGAATTCATCCAGTCTACCTTACTCAACACCGTTAGCAATGATTATGTACTGAGTGAGGAAGGTTTTTACTTCAGTGATTTTTGTAATTGATTTCGCTTCTGTGTATGCGCAGCCCGGGCATTGCCGGCCGTAAGTGATACGGCAGCCAGCACTGTCTGAAAGCCGCCTTGTACAAATAAATTTTTCTTTCGGGCGAAAGCCATAATTTTCAGCAGCCGTTGCTGCCGAACAATTGGCTGGCCTGTTATGAAAAAAATACACCACGTTCTACTCCGCGCCTGGCAGTTATTGCTGCTACTGGCTGTACTTTCTTCTACTACCGTTAATGCACATGCGCAGATTTTGCGCGTTGGGGTGGCGGGTCTTAACCACGACCATGCCTACGGCCTCATGCAACAAAGTAAACGAGGAGAGGTCATCATTCTTGGCATTGCAGAACCCAACCGCGCACTGGTAGAAAAATACAAACAGCGTTACCAGTTACCAGATTCTATTTTCTACGCTTCATTGCCTGCCATGTTATCGCGCATTCACCCGGATGCGGTGCTAGCTTACAATGCCATTGCAGACCACCTGGCCGTGGTAGAAGCCTGCGCACCAAAGGGCATTTCCGTAATGGTAGAAAAGCCACTGGCCACCACCAATGAACAGGCGGTGCGCATGGCCGCACTGGCAGCGCAATACAAAATACAGCTGCTCACCAACTTTGAAACCACCTGGTACAGCAGCAACCAGCAGTTGTATTCAATTGTAAAAAAGGATACCGCCCTGGGGCCGGTGAAAAAAATGGTGGTGCACATGGGCCACCAGGGACCCAAAGAAATTGGTTGCAGTCCTGAATTTTTAGCCTGGCTAACAGACCCCGTTCTCAATGGCGGCGGTGCCGTGATGGATTTTGGCTGTTATGGCGCCAACCTGATGACCTGGCTTATGGACGGCCAAAAGCCGGTAGCCGTAACCGCCATTACGCGGCGTATAAAGCCTGCGCTGTATCCCAAAGTAGATGATGATGCCACCATCTTGCTGGAATATGCCAATGGCGCCACTGGTATTATTGAAGCCTCCTGGAACTGGCCTTTTGGTATAAAAGACTGGGAAGTGTTTGCTGAGAAGAGTTACCTGCATGCACTGAATGGATCATCGCTGCAACGACGTGACAGGGATTCTGCAAAATACTATGACCTTCCCGTACCCACTGCCGCCTATACCAGCAACCTGGTATACCTTGCTGATGTGTTGCATGGAAAAATAAAGCCCGGCAATGATCTTTCTTCTCTTGAAAACAATCTTATTGTGGTGCAGGTGCTCAATGCAGCAAAACAATCGGCCAAAGAAGGACGAAGAATTTCATTGCCATAAGCCTAGGCGTTTTTATTTCCGCAAAAATAGAATGCTTACGAGATTTTGTAGGTGATGGGCTGTCTTTTGTAGGAAGTTACCACCCTGCCATGGTCTTTTGCGGGTATCCAGGCACCGCTTTCCTTTACCACACGTATGCTTTCGGCTTTACGGTCCTCAGGCCCGCTGATAGCATGTACATCACTGACTTTACCCTGCCGGTCAATGATAAACTCAACAACAACGCTGCCCTGCAAATTTTTCTTCAGTGCTGCCGGCGGGTAGTGAACTGATTTAATCAAATATTTTACCCAGCCTGCGCTGCCGCCC
>DATJGC010000525.1:0-5197 GCA_035495345.1 Chitinophagaceae bacterium
CACCAGGGTAAATAGTCAACGAAGTCTCAACAAAGGTGCCGAGGGGCGCTGGAATTCAATGCCAATTTGTGAAATTCAATATACATGAACCTGATCCGTGGCCTCAGCAGAGAGTAAGGGCGGGGCATAAACTATCCGTCGACAACGGAACGCGCATGGCCATAGTCGTTTTTTACGGGCCTGATACAGCAAAGGAAATAGCTGCAAAAAAAATTGCGTAATCAACAATGAAACAATACAGTCAGTTCCAACTTCGTAGGAAAATTAAGTTATAATGTTGAGCTATTGTAACAGCACACAATTCGAACTATGCCCTAAGCGCTGCACGTTCAATGCTTGCAGCAAAAAAAGGGGTTTCCTGCTTGTTGTGTGCAATAGAAACCGGTTGCCTTTGCGCTTTAAAGAAGTCGAAAGGAATGGCCTGACGCTCCAGTGCATGCACCATGTCTTCGGTTGCATGGGTTACAACCCTATTGGTAAACTCACATTGAATGTCACTGATTCTTTTTACAGAAAGTTCCCACTGAACGTGGATGACGATACGGCCGGTAGGCGTAAAAACATCGGAGAAGGAGGTGAGCACTAAATGGTGTGGTTCTGATAATTCTTCCTGGTAATGCTGCACCATTGGACTGCCACCAATTACTTCCACGTTGATGGACATACGCCTCCCATCTGCTCCAATTGTGGTGCCGGCAGAAACGTGGGCAGGAGAGCAGCCCTGGTACTCAGCCTCCGGTAAATTGAAAGCCCACTCCGGTATATTTATCTTTTCAATTGGGGCGTTAATAGTTGCGTTGAAACTAGAATCAACGAGTTGATCTGCTATTTTCATTTTCATTTCTTATTTTGTTAATAATTTAATTAGTAATTAGTTAGTCGCCAATGCGGCTTAGCCAATCACCGAGGTTGTATTCAAATTCGCCATCCTGCTGAATGCCCCATGCTTTTAATTTCTCAGAGATGCCTTTTCTTTGTGGCCGCAAATTAGATTGTATAAATGCCGCTCTTGAGGCATTCATTTGTTCCATAGATGTCTTTGGTGCCCGTTCGTTAATCATCAATTTTGCCTGCCGAGAAATGACTGGATCAAACTTGCTAATGCGAAGCGCCAGATGGTGAACAAATGCATTCAATCTTTCATCAGCAATCATGCGGTTAATGAGGCCATAACGTTCAGCGGTAAATGCATCCAGGTCTTCTCCGCCGATAATTATTTCTATTGCCCTCGCCCTTCCTACCAGCAGCGGTAAAAATTCCATACTTCCGCCGCCGGGAATAGTTCCGGAGGCTACTTCAAACTGACCAAAAATTGCTTTATCACTGGCAAAACGCATGTCGCAGGCGGCGGCAAATTCAATACCCACCCCACGGGCACGACCGCGGATGGCGGCAATACTGATAACTGGTGAATCATGCAGTGCCTGTGCCACATCAAACCAGGGCAGAAGGCCGGATTGAGTTTTACGGCTTAATACTTCTGCGCCCTTTGCAATATCGAAATGCGCAATAAAATAATTTTCAATGGCACTATCGAATACAACTATCCGCAGTTCAGCATCATTTTGCATTCTGTGCACTATTTCTTCCAGCCCTGTCAGCAATTCCGGTCCAAACAGGTTCAGTGGAGGCGCATCAATGGTTACCTGCCAAAAGCCTGGGTTATGAATGGTTAGCCTGAGCGGCGTTCCTGCCAATTGTTCTGTTGAAGTATTCATATACTGTTCAATCATTCGATATAGATTTTGCGTTTTTGGTGGGTACTGGTTTACCACGAAGAATGCCTGTCAGTTCTTCCGTGTTTAGTATTGCATGCGCAAATGTTGGCCCGTTTATTTCATGGGCTGCATGCATATATTCCCAATTATAAGCAGCACTGGCATCTGTAACTAATGTCACATGATAACCCAGTTCCATTGCATACCGACCCGTAGATTCAAGGCAGGTGTTGGCCAGCATGCCGATTAGAATGACCCGATCTATATTATGTTGCTTTAATTGCATGTCAAGATCGGTATTCGCAAAACCACTCTGACTCCAGTGTTCCTTGATGATGATGTCATTGTCCTGCGGCTGAAAATCGTCATGAAATTCGCCGCCCCAAGTACCTTTGCCAAATACCTGCCGGTCACGCGACCCAAGTTGCGTAGCGGTAATATATTTCCAGCCAGTGTAATCAGTTGGTTCTGCGCGGTGGTGCGGCACATAAAGTATCTGTATTGTAAGTTCCCGTGCTGTTGTAATAATTGTTCTCATATGGTCCAGCAGGCGCACACCCTCAATTACTTCCTTTGACTTGTAATACGATTTACCTTCCGGGTGTATAAAGTCATTGTAAGGATCAACCAGCAGGATGCCAGTTCTTGATGGCTGCCAGCTGCCATATCTTTGAAAGCCTTTTATAGTATGGTCATTCATTTTTACTTTTTTCTATTCTTTAGTTAATTCTATGTTTTACCATTAATCATGCGGCTTAAAATTCAGTGGCTATAATAGTACTACAGGACATTGTAGTCAACCTTTATATTATTGCGAATCGCTTTTGAATAAGGGCAAACCTCACGTGACGCTTCTACAATTTCATAGGCAATAGTCTTATCCAATCCGGGAATGCTCACGTTGAGGCGTGCCTGCAAATAGAACTGCCCTTTTTCCATGCAGAGATCAACTTCTGCATCAATGACTGTATCTGCTGGCAGGTGTATATTTCTTTTGCGAGCCACAACCTGCATTGCTCCTTCAAAGCAGGCCGACCAGCCAGCTGCAAATAGTTGTTCCGGATTGGTTCCAACACCGTCTGTGCCGGGTGTAGAAAGTCTGACTTCCAGGTGGCCGTCTGAACTTCGTGACAGGCCATGTTCGCGGCCACCCGTGGTATGGGTTCTGGCCGTGTATAATACGTTCGATTTTTTTGTGGTTGTTTCCATTATTCCATTTTTTATTACTCGTAGTTAAAAGAAGCTGCTTTTCAAATAATTAATTTTGCATTACTAACGCAGCGACTTAAACGCAGCGCGCAATTCTTTACTAAAGGTTTCCGGTTGTTCCCATGCTGCAAAATGGCCGCCCTTTTCAACCTTATTAAAGTAAATAAGTTTGGGATACGCCTGCTTTGCCCAGGTTTTTGGCGCTGCATAAATTTCATCGGGAAAAACGCTCACGGCAACAGGAATAGACACACCGCGCGGATCGAAAAATCCACCTTTTGCATGCTGAAAGGCTTCCCAATAAAGGCGTGCCGATGACACCCCTGTGGTGGTGAGCCAGTACAACGTGATATTGTCAAGAATATCATCGCGGGTAAGGCCTGCTTTTTCTCCTTTAAAAATGCGTGTGATCAGGTCGTAGCTTCGTGCATCATGGTCAAGCATCCAGCTTGCAAGGCCAATGGGTGAATCTTCAATACCATATAATGTTTGTGGACGAAGTCCCATTTCGTTGGCATAACCAACACCCTTTTTAAAAAAGAAGTCCAGCTGCTGGTATGCATTTTGTTCGTCTGCTGAAAGGTCGGGGGGTATTGTGCCTGCTGCCATCGCTTTTGTAATAGGTGCTGGAACTGTTGCCGGCATATTTGTATGAATGCCTAGCAATTCGGGTGGCGCAATCAATGCCATCGTTTCAGAAACAGCGTTTCCCCAGTCGCCACCTTGTGCCACATATTTTTTATACCCCAGGCGCTTCATCAATTCTATCCACGCTTTTGCGATGTGCAATGGATCCCATCCCAACTGCGTTGGTTTTCCGGAGAATCCGTGACCAGGAAGAGAAGGTATAACAACATCAAATGCATCTTCGGCTTTTCCTCCGTAATAAGTGGGGTTGGTAAGCGGGCCTATAATCTTTAACTGTTCAATAATGGAGCCTGGCCAGCCATGCGTAATGATAACCGGCAATGCATTAGGATTTTTTGAACGCACATGGATAAAATGAATATCCACTCCGTCAATCTTGGTGGTGAACTGTGGTAGCTCATTCAGCTTTGCTTCTAGCTTTCGCCAGTCGTACTGGGTGGCCCAATACTCTGCCAGTGCTTCCATAGTAGCCAGTTGCACACCCTGCGTAGCATCTTCAACATTTTCTTTGCTGGGCCATTTGGTTGCCAGCACGCGCTTGCGCAAATCATCAAGCGCGGATTGCGAAAAATGCACGTGAAACGGGTTGATGGCTTCATCATTAAAATTATCGGCTGTTGAATTTCCCTGTCCGTTCGATTGCAAGGCAAATGCTCCTGAAATGAGCGTACTTGCGAGTACGTTTTTGGCTTGTGTCATTGTTAGCATTTATTTATTTTTTGAATTTGGTATCATAAAAATATGGCAGGCACTGGCCCGTGGGCAAGCTGTAAGCAGGCAGGGTGGACTATGTTGTTGTTGAGCCGGACATTTGAAAATGTGAAGCAGCTTCGGGAAAATGCTGAAAATTTCGGGTAGCGGGTTATATAGATATTTAGTTGATTAACTTTTATGACAACCATAATACCTGGAAAAAAAATATAACTTCGGAATGAATTCGTACAATTATCCAAATTGCTTTGCCTGAATTGCTTTGCTAATTTTTAAATTTCTCCATCTTGCCGGATGCAGTGGTTTGGTATTTCTTAATACCGGTATGATACAATGGCAACCCAAACAACCAATTCAACATGAACGAAAAAGTCCTGATTGTAGAAGATCAGTTTGTAGAAGCCGACTATCTCCGCATGATGCTTGTAAAAGCTGGTTACCAGGTTATGGGTATTGCGCATTCTGTGTTGCAGGCCGAGGCTCTTTTAAAAACTGAAAGACCTGCTATCGTTTTGCTGGATATTTTTCTAAAAGGAAAATTAACCGGTATTGATCTTGCAAAGAAATTAGCAGAAGAAGGTATTGCTTTTGTTTACCTGTCGGCTAGTTCCAACGAGGAAGTACTAAGTGCAGCAAAAGCAACCCAGCCTTACGGTTTTTTAGTAAAACCATTCAGGGAAAAAGATCTGCTCATTATGCTGGAAATCGCCCGTTACAGGCATGAACACAGTGTGGAATCAAATTTGAGAAAGGACAATGCCCTTAAAGATAAATTGGCTTCTATCGTTTCCGGCACCGAACAGTGGGATGAGAAATTATTCAATATCTGCAAGACATTGCAGCCATACATTTCCTATGATTATATAACAGCAGGGTTTAACGCTGTTACGGAAACCCCAGATCGGGCAGTA
>DATJGC010000526.1:0-4047 GCA_035495345.1 Chitinophagaceae bacterium
TAATTACCGGTCTACACAGGAAATCCTGAACGCGGCACACCGCGTCATTACCCACAATGCGTTGAGAACCGTTTTGAAAGAAAATGATCATCCGTTGCAGACTTCCAACAAAGCGCTGGCGGGTATTGCCATTGCACCGGAACTGGCCGAATACGCCAACCCCATGCAGGAAGCAGTGGATATTGCGCTGCAGATAGAAGCCTTGCTGCAGCAGGGCATCAGCGGAAAAGAAATAGCCGTTATCTACCGTAACCACGCACAGGTAGCCACGCTGGTATCCATCCTGCAGGAAAAAAAGATACTGGTAAACACGCGAAAAAAAACAGATGTGCTGCATGAGCCGTTTATACAAAACCTGCTGCTGATACTGCAATGGATCAGTCGTGAGCAATACATTCCTTACAGTGCAGACGACCTGTTGTTCCGACTATTGCACAGTGATTTCTTTTCACTTTCACCCCTGCAGGTGGCTAAGCTGAGCCTGTCGGCAGATGCAAAAAACAGGGTAGGCAAGGGCGATGCTTACTCCCTGCGGCGTTTAATGGCCGAAGCCAGCCTGCCCACGCCCGATCTTTTTACACCGGCCGATGGCCAGTCTGTAAAAGAAGTGAGCAATATGCTGGAAGATCTATTAAAGGCATCGGCCAACAACAGCCTGCAACAATTGCTGGAACGCGTCATACAAAGAGCCGGCGTGTTGTCCTACATCATGTCTAGCCCTGAAAAGCCCTGGCTGATGCAGGTATTGAATGCATTCTTCAATCACCTGAAAGAAGAGAACAAACGCAACCCTGATCTTACGCTTACAGAATGGCTGGCCAATATAGAAACGATGAAGAAAAACCGGCTATCGCTTCCACTGTATAAACTAACTGCCACAGACAACGGCGTAAACATGGTAACCGCGCATGGTGCCAAAGGATCTGAGTATGCGCATGTTTTTGTGATTGGCTGTACACAACAGATATGGGATGAAACGGCCAACAGCGGCAAGTACAAATACAAATTACCGGATAACCTGGTAAGCCTGCATGGCACACCTGCAGACCTGGAAGAAAGCAGGCGGCTTTTCTATGTGGCCATTACCCGTGCAAAAACCCACCTGCATTTATCTTACCCGGTAAAAGACCAGAAAGACAAGGAACAAACAAGAAGCAGTTTTGTAACAGAACTGATGGAAGGCAGCGGCCTGGCGGTTACAACAAAACAGGTGCCTGATGAACTGCTGGCAGATTACCTGTTGCTGCAGTTCAAAGAAAAAGCAAGACCGGAAATTGAGCTGGTAGAAAACGAATACATAGACCAGCTTTTGAAAAAATACACGCTCAGTGTTACGCACCTCAACAATTTTCTTAACTGCCCGTTGCGCTTTTATTACCAGAATCTCATTCGTGTGCCTGCGGCAAAGAATGAAAGTATGGCCTTTGGTAGCGCGGTACACTGGGCGGTAGAAAGATTGTTTACAAAGATGAGGGCCAATGGCAATGTGTTTCCGCTAAAGGAAGAACTGGTAGAAGATTTTAACTGGCATATGAGAAACAACCGCGAGGCCTTTACACCTGCCTCCTTTGAACTGAAGACTGCCTACGGCGAGAAGATTTTACCCGCTTATTATGATTACCATATTAACCGGTGGAACAAAGTTGTTATTGCAGAAAAAGCAGTGCGCAACGTGGCCGTACAGAATATTCCCATTAACGGTAAGCTGGATAAGCTGGAGTTCAATGGCAAACTGGTGAACGTGGTAGACTATAAAACCGGGCAGTACAACAATGCCAGAAAGAAGCTGGTGCCACCCAATGAAAAAGAGCCTAACGGGGGAGATTACTGGCGCCAGGCGGTTTTTTACAAAATACTTTTAGACAATGACAAAACCAACGACTGGCAGGTAGTGAGCACCGAGTTCGATTTTATTGAACCCGTAAATGATGAGTACAAAACGGCAACGGTACAGATAACGGACAGCGATATCACTACCGTAACACAACAAATAAAAGATACCTGGCAAAAGATACAGGCCAAAGAATTTAAAACTGGTTGTGGCCAGCCAGATTGTGAGTGGTGCAATTTTGTAAAAACAAACCATCTTGCCGTTACCCTTCACCCGCAGGAAGAAGAAGAAGAACCGGTATTGTAAACAGCATCAATTTTATACCATTATTAGCAACAGGCAGGGGGCAAATAAAATGAAACAGCCTATGTTTGCAGCCGTATGCATCGTTCCGTTATCTTTTTCTTATTGCTTTCTTTTACCGGAGCCATAGTATTATTGGGCGGCAATGGTTGCGCCAACCCCATTGCGCCCGCAGGCGGACCAAAAGATTCATTACCACCCGTGCTGGTTGCCGTTACCCCCAAAGACTCCTCAGAAAATTTCAACGCCAAAAGAGTTACTTTTTCTTTTAATGAATTTGTGGAAGTGGCCAATGTGCATGATAACCTCATTGTGTCACCCGTACCCAAGATTGACCCCATTGTAGAGTCTAAGCTAAGAACGGTAACGGTAAAAATTAAAGACACGCTGGAAGCCAACACCACCTACTCGTATGATTTTGGCAGCGCCATCAAGGATATTAACGAGGGCAATATCCTCAAGAACTTCACCTATGTTTTTTCTACCGGTGATCATATAGACAGTCTGGAACTCACCGGCCAGGTACAATTGGCGGAGACCGGCCTGGCAGACAGTACACTGATTGCCATGCTGCACCGTAACGGTGACGACTCAGCGCTTATTAAAGAGAAGCCCCGGTTTATCGCCAAGTTAGACAGTCTTGGTCGCTTTCATTTCAGGCATTTGCCTGCAGGCACTTTTTACCTGTACGCAATGAAAGATGAAAGCGGGCAGCGGAAGTATTTATCGCGCCGGCAGCTCTTTGCCTTTGCAGATGCACCCGTAACCATCACAGAAAAAACTGCGCCGGTAACCATATATGCCTACGTAGAAAAAGACACTTCAAAGCCCTTTGCCAGTACGCCTGTTAAAGCCCCGGTGTCAAAAGCAGATAAAGACAAGGAAAAAGACAAGCGGCTTAAATTCTCCATCAACCTTGAGAATGGCCAGCAGGATCTACTGGGCAAACTGGAGCTCACGTTTCCGGAACCGCTGAAAACGTTTGATTCTACCCATGTACAATTTACAGACGAGGCTTTTAAACCTGTAACAGGCTACCGCCTCTACAAAGATAGCAGCAATAAAAAGATTACGCTTGCCTTCAAATGGCCGGAGAATAGCGGCTTTAACCTGATAGTAGACCGCGATTTTGCCGAAGACTCCGCCGGCCGAAAGATTCCGCGTACAGATACGCTAAAGTTCAGGACTATGAAGGAGTCTGATTACGGCAATATCAATATCCGCTTCAATAACCTTGACCTGGCAAAGAAGCCGGTGCTGCAAATACTGTCATCAGGTACGGTAAAAGATTCTGCACGACTTACCAGCAGGGATTTTAAAATACGGCTTTTCAGGCCCGGAGAATATGAGCTGCGGATACTGTACGACAGCAATGGCAATGGAACCTGGGACGCCGGTGAGTTTTTTGGCAAACACCGACAGCCGGAGGTAGTGCGCGCCATACGCCGCAAATTGGTGGTGAAAGCGAACTGGGACAATGACAATACGATCGATTTGTAAAATTTGAAAGTCAAAATTCAAAAGTAAAAATTCAAAAAGCTTTTGCTGGTTTGGAACAATTCAAAAGTCAAAAGTAAAAAGTCAAAACGCTTTCGCTTGGTTTGTTTCACCCTGGGGGCGGAAAGAGGCAGGTCACAACCGTCTGACCCTTGGTCTGACGGCTTAAGGCGTTAAAGGAATTGTAGCATTTGTGGGTCAGGGCAAGTTGCTGTAAGTGCAACCCCGTCAGACCAAGGGTCAGACGGGGATCGCTGCTCCTTCGCTAAGACTGCCTCGAGCCAGAGGCTCGGGAGAACATATGAATACGAAGTCTGGAGACTTCGTATAGCGGCTGCAGATCCCTAAATAAGGTTGACCGGTTTTAAATGTTGTTTTCATCAAAAATAGTGATTCTTGGCCGTTGGTGTTTGGGC
>DATJGC010000527.1:0-2456 GCA_035495345.1 Chitinophagaceae bacterium
GTATACACAACTGTTACGTTGAGGTTACCGGGATAGCCTTCTTCTCCATCCTTACTGAGGTAGTGAAGGGTAAGCGCGGGCAGGCTGTCAGATGCGGTGGCATCCCATACCTGTTTATCAAAACCCTTGTTGCCACCGTGCAGGGCATTTTTGCCGTTATTGGTGGCCAGGGTATAGGAACTATCGCCAATCTTGAATTTGCCTGCGGCGATGCGGTTGCCATACCTGCCTACCAGCGCACCAAAATACGGGGGCTTTGCGAGGTAGCCGCTCAGGCTATCAAACCCCAGCACAATGCTACTGCTGCCACCATTTTTATCGGGCACCATCCATGAAGTAACAGTGCCGCCGTAGTTAGTAATTTTTACCTGCACACCGTTTTTGTTGGTAAGCGTAAACAGGTATACCTGCTTGCCGTCTGCCTGGCCAAAATCCTGCCGGGTAACCGGGGCCGCATTGGTACTGTCTTTTTTGTTTTCTTCTTTGTCTGCGGGAGCGTTTGTGCAACTCATATGGGTAGTAGTTAAGATAAAAAAAGCAAATAAAACTGCAATCGTTCTCATTGTATTGTTTTTGAAATATTAAAGAGCGGCTAAAGTACTAAAATAAGTGTAGAAAAGACGTTTTTACCATGGGGAGTCCGCCTGTTGAATGGGTGGATCTTCAACCCCTTAAAAGGTTTTAATGCTTTACAGTATCTTTACGCAATCGCACGCAATACAATGATGCCATCCAACGACCCCCTTCACGGAAAGACGCTCGAGGTGATAGTAACCACGCTGGTGCATCATTTTGGCTGGGAAGATCTGGGCCGCCACATCAATATTAAATGTTTTACCAACAATCCCAGTATTTCTTCCTCCCTGCGCTTTTTGCGCAAAACACCCTGGGCACGCAAAAAAGTAGAGGACCTGTACATTGCCTCCATGTGCTGACAGCGGGCTTTATCAGTCAGCGAACGGGGAACTTTTTGTTGCGGAGTATCCGCCGGGGCATTTTACCTGCTAATCCTGGTGAACGGCTTCCTGCACAGGCATGCTAAAGGTAAAAACGGTTTGTCCGCCGCCAGAATCTACAATGATATTTCCGCCATGGGCGCGGGCCAGTTCGGCGGCAATATATAGGCCGAGGCCAAGCCCCTGCTGACCGGGCTTCACTTCCAGGCGATAAAAGGGCGAGAACAATTTCTCCAGCTCAGCGGCGGCTATGTCTTTGCCCTTATTGGTTACAGAGAGGACAAACTGCTCATTGCGCACCAGGGCGCTTACCACTACGGGGTGTTCTGGCAATCCATAAGAAAGCGCATTGCCCAGCAGGTTAGAGAACAGTTGCGCTATCCGCCCGCTGTCGCAACTAACGGGCACGGGCACGTTAATTTCCTGTTCAATGACCCGGCCCGGCCAGATAACCTGTAATTCATTTATAACAGAAGCCAGGGTTTGTGCCAGCTCGGCCGATTCTTTTTTCTTCAGGTTAAATGCACCGCCCAATCTGCCCCGTGCAAAATCCAGTACATTTTCAATCATGCCCTGCATTCTGTAGGCACTTGTTTTAATAATATCGGCCAGCCGGGTAATGTCCGGCTCCTGAGAAATCATCTTTATTACATCTGCACTACCGGAGATGGCGCCGATAGGGTTACGGAGATCATGGCCGAGTATGGCAATGAAACGCTCGCGCAATTCGGCTGTCTTATATTCTTCCGTAAGCTTCAACTCGGTAGCGGCCAGTTCTTCACCAGCCTGCAGGTGAAAAGCAATCAGGTCTGCAAAAAGCCTGAACATACCCAGCACTTGTGGGTTATTGAGCTGCGCGGGTTTTGGATCGATGGCGCAAAGCGTTCCAAAAAACTGCCCGTTCTTGCGGAAAATGGGCATGGAGATATAACTCTGAAAACCATACATTGCCGGTGTGTGATGACGGGCAAAGCTGCTGTCTTCCGCCACATGGTCTATTACTACGGCATTGCCATGCTGTCTTATTTCATTGCAAATGGTGGTTTGCAGTTGCAGTTCATCCCCCCTCTTTAAGCCAAAGGAAATATCATCGCGCACGCTGCAGGCTATCCAGCGTTCATCCGTAACCCTGGCTACGGCGGCAAAGCCCATACCTGTGGTTCGACAAACAACCTCCAACAGCGAGGGTATCACAGGAATTTTTGCAATGGCGTCAATGTCTGCCTGAAGGTGGGTAATATTGCTTGTATGCATGCTAGAAATGATACCAGGATAAAGCGCGGCAATGGTGAGTTGATGTTGTACCGGCCGGCAAATATAAATTTTATTAAATGAATAATTCAACAATTAGATTCTGGTGAAATACTTGCAGCCTTTGTTTTAAAAATAATACCTCTTCGTAAAACAAAATGAAATGGATAAACAGGTGATTGTGATCGGCGCAGGCGCAGCAGGCCTCATGACGGCCTATACATTGTTAGAAGCAGGCTACAAAGTGCA
>DATJGC010000528.1:0-2853 GCA_035495345.1 Chitinophagaceae bacterium
TCCTTGGCTCTGTGCGAAAAATATGCTGGGCAAAAGCCCTTTTTTTCTTTTTCCCTCTTAGCCCTCTGTTAGCCCCGCTTGCTCTGCGCGAAATAAAGTGGGCAGCAAAAGCTCTTTTTCTCTTCTCCTCTTAGCATTCTCCTTTTCTCTTTTTACTCTTAGCCTCTCCACTTAGCTTCATTCTCCTTTTCTCTTTTTCCTCCTAGCCCGCACTTACAAAATTTTCCCCACCCACATGTTAATTTGTGATTAAAAAAAATTGGAGATTGTGCTGAAGTTTATTAAGTTCGTACAACTTTATAAAATCACGGCGGTTCTAAATTGCGGAGCTCATGAATATGCTGAACGGCAGCCACGTAAAACAGCAGATTATAAGTACACTGTATTTTGAAAAGCGGTTGTCGAGCGTAGAGCTCAGCAATATGCTGGGCAAAAGCATTCCGCACGTGACCAAGGTACTGATGGAATTGCTGGAGGCTGGCTACATCATTGAAGCCGGACTGGCACCGTCCAGTGGCGGCCGACGCGCCCTTGAATACTCTCTGAAGGCAGACCGTATCTATATTATTGCCGTGGCCATGGACCAGCTCTACACCAAGATAGCGCTGACAGATGTGCTTGACAATCCCGTAATACCCATTGAAACGCATGAGCTCAGGCTCTTAAATAATGCAGAAGCATTGCCAGAACTGGTGCAGATCATTAATGGCGTAATAGAACGTTCTGGTGTTGACAAAGCTTCCATTGCCGGTATGGGTATTGGCATGCCAGGGTTTACCAATACAAAACTTGGTGTAAACTATTCTTACCTGGTGCCGCCCGATGGCGAAAGCCTGTACAAATACCTTGAACGTGCATTGGAGCTGCCTGTATCCATCGACAATGACTCCAGCCTGGTGGCATTGGCAGAACTGAAGTTTGGCCTGGCAAAGGAGAAGGAAGAAGTCATGGTGATCAACATCGGTTGGGGCATCGGCCTTGGAATGATTGTCAATGGTGTTTTATTTCGCGGATTTACAGGGTATGCGGGTGAGCTCAGTCATATCCCTATTTCAGAAAACGATACCCTTTGTGAATGCGGTAAACGAGGTTGCCTGGAAACAGAGGCAACCCTGCGGGTAGTAACGGATACGGCCATGCGCGAAATAAAAACAGGCAGGATATCCAGCCTAAAGTATGACGATCGGCCCGAGCAGATGAGTGAAGCCATTATGGTAGCCGCCAATAAGGGCGATCAGTATGCTATTGAATTATTATCAGACATGGGCTACAAGATAGGAAAGGCCATTGCCATACTTATCCATATTGTAAACCCGGAGTTGATTGTGCTGAGCGGTCGCGGTGCAGAAGTAGGCAAGATTCTGCTGGCGCCGATACAGCAGGCGCTGAACAAGTATTGCATACCGAGGTTGTCTGAATTTACCGGGGTAAAAGTATCGCCGGTAGGCAGAAAAGCAGAGCTGGTGGGCGCGGCTGCGCTGGTAATGGAAAACCTGGCAAGGCCAGTGTCGGCAAAAACAGGAACGGTGAAAGCAACGGCCGGCTAACAGTAAGAGAACCCATCAACGATAGATTCGCGCTACAAACCTTTATCCATCCCCTTCATTTAACATCGACCGGCGGTATAACGCCGGTGCCCATACGAAAACAGCAATAACATGAGTTGTATTGCCATGTACACTATTGTCCAAAACCAATTAGTATAACGCTGTCATTTTTCAACAATCTGTTCTTAATCTTTAACACACTGCTTATGTCAAAAATCAAACATGTTCTGTCTGCATTTTTTGTGCTATGGAGCGCCCTCGTCTTTGCGCAGGAGCGAACCATCAGCGGTACCGTTATGGGTGCCAACAATGTACCGGTGGTGAGCGCCACCGTTTCACAAAAAGGTACAAAGAATGCCACCGTTACTTCCGATAACGGAAGTTTTTCATTAAAAGTTGCGGGCGGCAACGTAGTACTGGTGATAAGCTCCGTGGGCTTTACCACGCAGGAGCTTACAGTACCAGCCGGTGCCACCACTGCCTCCGTTACGCTGGCAGACGACAGCAAACAACTGGGCGAAGTAGTAGTAACTGCGCTCGGTATTTCTCGCCAGGCAAAATCATTGGTATACGCCGCACAGGTGGTAAAACCTGCTGAACTTACCGGCGTGCGTGACCCCAACAATGTGCTCAACTCATTGCAGGGTAAAGTGGCCAATGCCACCATCACACAGGGTTCTGGCGGACCGGGCAGCGGCGCAAGAATTGTACTGCGCGGTAACCGTTCATTGCAACAAAGCAATAATGCCCTGATTGTGGTAGATGGCGTGCCCATTACCAATGGTACCAACGGTACGGCCGGCAGTGATTTCGGTAGCGTACAGGGTTCAGACGGCGCCTCTAACATTAACCCTGATGATATTGAATCAATGACCATCCTACGCGGTGCCTCGGCCGCCGCCTTGTATGGCAGCCAGGCGGGTAATGGAGTTATTGTAATTACCACAAAAAAAGGCAACAGGGACAGAACAGCGGTATCCGTAAACTCAGGTATTGTATTTGAAAGCGCTTTCGCGCTGCCGAAAGTGCAGAACAGCTACGGACAGGGTAACACGGGCATCCTGGATGTTTCTTCCGGCCAGAGCTGGGGTGCAAAAATGACGGGCCAGTCAATTACCAACTATCTGGGCAACCCTTCTACCTATTCTGCGCAACCAGATAATATCAAAGATTTTTTCCGCACCGGTATCAGCCTTAATAACTCTATCGGCATCTCCGGTGGCACAGAAAAAATGCAGACCTACCTGTCTTACACCAACAACAATATACAGGGCATCATTCAGGATAATAACCTGAACCGTAATAT
>DATJGC010000529.1:0-4793 GCA_035495345.1 Chitinophagaceae bacterium
TTCACCGGCACCTGCATGTGCATAAAAGGATGCCTGCACCTGGTATTTGTTCAGCAGGGCCAGCAGATCATCAATATAAGCAGGTAAATCTTGCGGGGCAACGGCGCAATCTTCAATGAGGTTAACCGGTTGCCGGTCTCCGGCGCTGTTGCGCAGCAGGCCCAGCCCGGCCTTTCTTACTTCCCAGGCCGCATTGCTTTCCTTATTGTACAATACCGGGTAAGCATAGCCGAGTTTTTCTGCCTGTAAGGCGGCCTGCAATTGCTGCACGGCCTTATCAAGTAATTCTTTGCTGGAATGCATGTACTCTACCATTAGCACGGCGGCGGGGTCTCCCTCAATAAAAAAGCGGTTGGCATGGTGCAGCGGATGGTCAATGGTATAATCCAGTATGCATTTGTCTACCAGTTCTGAGGCCATGGGTTGTGTGCGCAGGGCTACCGCATTGGCCAGCAATGATTCTTTTATAGAATTACAATGTATGCAAACCACCGCGGTAAAGGCAGGCGGCAGGGGCAATAGCTGCAAGGTTATTTCAGTTACAATGCCGAGGGTGCCTTCAGACCCTGCAATTAGTTTGCACAGGTTGAGCGAATGATCGTTACCGTTAGTAACCTCAGTTTCCAGCAGGGCATCCAGTGCATAGCCGCAATTTCTCCGGGATACCTGCGGACCGGGAAAATGCTCGGCAATGGCCTGCCGGGCGCCGGCATCCTGCAATAACTGTCTCAATTGGTTTTGGACAAGGTTTAAAAAGATATTTGAACTATTGCTCGGTTCGCCTGCACGCGGCGTGTTTATTTGGGCAATGCTGCCATCCTGCAGTACCATGCGTACCGCCAGCAGGTGGTCACGCACAGCGCCCCATACAATGCTGTGCAGCCCGCATGAATTGTTGCCCACCATGCCGCCAATCATGGCGCGGTTGGCGGTAGAAGTTTCAGGGCCAAACATGAGTCCGTATGGTTGCAGGTAACGGTTCAGATCATCCCTGATAACGCCGGGCTGTACGCGTACCCAGCGCTCTGCTGCATTTAATTCTATAATGCGGTTAAAATACCGGGAGAGATCGGTTACTATGCCATTGCCCACCACCTGGCCGGCCAGCGAGGTGCCAGCCGCCCTTGGTATCAGCGTTGTTCTATTATCAGTGGCAAAATGCACCAGTTGTACAAGGTCTTCTTCATTCATGGGCATGGCCACGGCCACCGGTTTTTCTTCATACACAGAAGCGTCAGTTGAAAAAGCAAGGAGCTGTCCCTGGTGATAAGCACTATCGTTGAAGTAAAGTTCTCCTTTTAGCCTTGCCTGAAGCCTTTGCAATTGTTCTTTCATAACCTAAAAGTAGCCACCACGCGCCGTAATTGATTGCACAGAATCTCCGGCGCGCACCCATGTGAATATCTTCTTTTCATTCTCTTTGATTTCTTCTGCGCGTACCAATACATCATAGGCAATATCCCGCGGAACAATCAGCACACCGTCAATATCGCCCAAAACAATATCACCGGGTTTTATGGTTACATCATCTATCTGCAGTACGGTCTGGTAATGCGTAATAAGACAGCGGCCCAGGCTGCCATTTGAGGTTCTGTATTTATAAAAAACGGGGAAGCCGGCTTCCAGTATCTGGTGGGTGTCTCGTATACCGCCGTCTATACAGGCGGCTTTTAATCCCTTGCCCTTGGCAGTGGCCGTCATTACACCACCCCACAGCGTGGCATTCTCATCTTTGCTGGTATCCCAGACAATGAATGAGTTTTCTACCATGGCGTCCAGCATCTGTGAGCGAAACTCCATTTCACCGGTTACCCTGGCATTGGGCGCACTTTTTACCGTAAAGGCAAAACCTGCTACCGTACGGTATTCACGCAGCGGGATGATGCGGTTGGGCAATGCCTGGCTGAGCAGGCAAAATTCGCGCAGCACATCATTTACCGCACCGGTGTACAACTGTTCAAAGCGATGCAGCAGTTCATTGTCTGCCACCGGGAACTTTTTTGTAGAGATATACTCGCGTTCTGCAATCAACCGCTCCAGGTTCATCATGCCTACTTCTTTCCTGTATTGTTCAGAACCGTTGCTGCTGATGGTTCCATTACTAAGCGCGTCGGTACTCATAATTTGTAAGTTTAATTAGTGATTGTGTTGATATAGTGCCAGATTGATTATTTGTTATTGTTTATTATACGCCCGCGCCGGAAAGGAAGCCGCCATCTACGGGTACCACAATACCGGTGACAAAACCAGCGGCTTCATCATTGATAAGCCAGTTCATACAACCCAATAGTTCTGTTGCCTCGCCAAAACGTTTCAGCGGCGTATGTGCAAGCACGTTAGTAGCCCGCTGCGTATGGCTGCCATCTTCGTTAAACATGATTTTCCGGCTCCGGTCGTTCAGGAAAAAACCCGGCGCAATGGCATTTACGCGTATGTTGGCCGGGGCCAGGTAACCCGCCAGCCATTGCGTAAAGTTGGCGATGCCGGCTTTTGCCATTCCGTAGGCCGCCACCTTTGTCAATGGCCGGTAGCTGTTCATGGACGCAATATTGATAATGCAGCCTTTTTTCTGTTTTGCCATGCCCCTGCCAAAGACAAGGCTCGGAATAACAGTACCCATGGTGTTAACGCGTATAACGTCATTGAACACCTGCATATCAAGGTTGAAGAAGCCTTTAACGGTGCTGCCTTCCTGTAATTCTTCTTCTTCAAATGCCGTGGTAGTGGTTAATGCAGCATTCTGATTGCCACCTGCCCCATTGATCAATACCGTACAGTAGCCCCATTCTTTTTCTACGCGCTCCCTTGCATTGTTTACCGCGGCCTCATCGGCTACATCTGTTTGCACGGAAAGGGCTATGCCGCCAGCTTCCGTAATTTCTTTCTCAACGGCCTGTAATTTTTCGATGCTCCTGCCCAGCAAGGCCACACTGTAACCCTGCGCTGCCAGGTTGAGGGCCATCACAGAACAAAGTGTTCCGCCTGCGCCGGTAACAACGGCTATTTTTGTGTCTGATCTAGTTTGCATGTTTATTTTTTTAACCAGTGCTTAGCGTTATCATAACAGATTTTTTTTACCATATCCCCCAGCATGATTTCATCTTCGGGCAATCTTCCTTCCGCTACCTGCCTGCCTACATAATTGCATAGGATACGCCGGTAGTAATCATGCCGCACAAAAGACAGGAGGCTGCGTGAATCTGTGGTCATGCCAATAGAAGTGCTCAACAAACCATAACTGCTCAAGGCTTTCAGTTGCTCGGTAATACCTTCAAAATGATCATTGTACCACCAGGCGGGCCCGTATTGTATTTTTCCACGCATACCATCCTGCGCATAAGAGCCGGTGACACTGGCCAGCACAGCATTGTCTGCGGGGTTCAATGTATACAGGATGGTTTTTGGCAGTGCGCCTTCTTTGTCTAAATCATCCAAAAATTTACAAAGCGAGGCTACATCTACCGTATGCCCAATGCAGGCGTATCCGCCCGCCGGGCCCAGTTTCTCACGCAATACCGAGCTGGTATACCTGTAGGCGCCAATATGTAATTGCATGCCCCAATGCCTGGCCGCGTATGCTTCGCCCAAAAACTGTAAGAGATGAGATTGTAGCTGCGTCAATTCTTCCGCCGTTAATGCCTGCTGTAACAATACCCGGGCAAACAATTGCGCGGCAGTGCTGCTCTCTGTGCTGCGGTAGGTAAAGCCACTGTCTAATGAGTGATCGCTCAACAGGCAACCCGAGCGGTCAAAAAAATCCAGTCGGTGATGAATCGCCGCTTTATAATCATCTAACTGTTTAATAGGTATAGCTGTAATGGCCGTGAGTTGCTGCAACCAGGTGTAAAAGCCAGGCTGATCAACGGCCAGTATATTATCAGCACGTAAGGACGGCAGGCATTGAGGCAAGCCCTGCATTGACTGAAGTGCAGCATGCGGTGCCAATGAATCTAATAAGTCATCAGAGGTGCAAAGCATTTCCACCCCAAAGTTTTGAAGCAGGTTGAGCGGGCTGAGCGCCTGTTGCTGCAGGTATTCATTGGCAGCATCGTAAATATGCTGGCAACTGGCAGGTGATAAGGTTTCTTTTATATTGAATACTGTGGCCAGCTCCATCTGGCACCAATCATACAAGGGGTTGCCAAGTGTAGCCGGGTAGCAAGCTGCCCAGGCCTTAAATTTTTCATAGGCAGAACGCTGGCCTGTTATCAACGCTTCTTCAACGCCACAGATGCGCATAGCGCGATGCTTATACGGATCATTTTGAACCCATAACTCATAGATGCCAGCAAAGGGCTCGTTCTTTGCCAGCACTGTAGGGTCAAGGTGGTTATGCGGATCAATAATGGGCAATGCCGCTGCCACCTCATGGTACAGCGTTTTGCCCAGGGGAGTAGTTAATAAAAAGTCACTATGGTATATTCCTTTGCTCATGGTTCATTTACTTGTTGCCTGCCGGCAGGGGCGCTTACAACGGTTTTCTTTTTGGTACGACGGGCATAAAATACCCAGGCCCCCATCAGGCAGGAAAGACCGGCCCCCAGTGCCAGTTTACCGCTGGCCGTATCAATAGAAGGTATGCTCATGGCTACAAACAGGCTGCCGGTTACAAAAAAAGCCATGGCATATAATAACATTAATCCACCCATGATCTCCTGCCCCTGTTTGGCTGCCGGCGGTGCCGGCGTTGCCAGTTTCAAAAAGAAGGCTTTCACTCTTTTGTTATAGGCGCCATCAGCAGATAAGAAAATGCCGGAGGCCATAAATACTGCAATACAGCTTACTACTTCTAT
>DATJGC010000530.1:0-3475 GCA_035495345.1 Chitinophagaceae bacterium
GTTATACCCACGTCCATACCCGTTAGTGGCACGGCAGGCGGCGATCTTAGCGGCACTTATCCTAACCCGGTGATTGCAAGCAATGCTATTAATACCAGTAAGATTGCTGATGGATCTGTAACAGCGGCCAAACTCGCCCCCGGTGTTATTCCCACGTCCATACCCGTTAGTGGTACGGCAGGGGGAGATCTCACCGGTACCTATCCTAACCCTGCGATTGCAAGCAATGCTATTAATACCAGTAAGATTGCTGATGGATCTGTAACATCGGCCAAACTCGCCCCCGGCGTTATACCCACGTCTTTGCCCGCAAGCGGTGCAGCAGGCGGAGATCTTAGCGGCAGCTTCCCTAACCCGTCCGTTAGTAAAATACAGGGTATTGCCGTAAGCAGTACGGCGCCCGTGGCCGGACAGGTAATGCAGTACAACGGTACACAATGGATACCTGCCGCAGTAAGTGGTGGCGGATTTGCTTTACCGTATACAGCAAGCAATGCTTCCGCAACACCGCTCTTTAGTATCACCAATACAACCGCAACAGCTATAGTAGGTACCAACAACTCAGCCAACGCAAATGCCATTGGCGTGGAAGGAAAAATTTCACTGGCCGGTGCAGGCGTAGCCAGCGCGGGCGTAAAGGGCACCAACAATGCCAGCAGCGCAGAAGGCGCGGGTGTATGGGGTGTGCATGCAGGCGGTGGTGCAGGCGTTAGTGGTAATTCAGTGAGCGGTTTTGGACTGGCCGGACAAAGCACTACAGGTAACGGTGTATTTGCTACCAGCAATGATGGCAATGCCGCTTTTTTTGATATCTCTAATACCAGCAGTTATGCAGATGCCATGTACGCAAATACTTCAGGCTACGGCAATGGCGTAACCGGCATCAGCGAGAAATACATCGGTATGCAGGGTATTACCAATGACCCCTCAGGCATTGGCGTAATGGGTTTTAACAATGCCGGCGGCGAAGCCATACATGGTATTACGCTGAGCAGCAGTATGGCCGCTGTAGTAGGACAAAACTACAGTATCGGCGCAGGTGTTAACGGTGTATCCATTGCCGGTGGAATTGGCGTGCTGGCCCAAACAGATGCAGGTGGCGGTAGCGCCGGCAGTGCATTAACCGCTGAACTGCTGGGCGCAGGTGCAGGCAATATCAGTACGTTTAAGGCAAATGGCAGTAACGTTGCGCGCATAGATCAAAACGGCAAGGGCTTCTTCAACGGTGGTACACAGATGGGCGGTGCAGACATTGCAGAGTATTTTGATGTTGAAGGTGATCACAATAGCTATGAACCCGGTGATGTGCTCATGATATCTCAACAGAACGATAGGGCAGTAGAAAAATCCAATACCCCCTACTCTACCCTGGTGGCAGGTGTGTATGCAACCAAACCAGGCGTATTACTCACTGAAAAAGATGCATCCGCAGACAGGCTGTTTGATGGTGTACCCATGGGTGTTATAGGTGTAATACCTACCAAGGTTTGCCTAGAACGCGGTGTTATCCATCGGGGAGATATGCTGGTGAGTTCTTCCACGCCCGGGGTAGCCATGAAAGCAGACCCTGATAAAGTAAAACCGGGCCAGGTAATCGGTAAGGCGCTGCAGGAATACGATGGCGCCGCAATTGGTAAAATAAACGTACTGGTGAGCATTAAATAAATACTATGAAGATTTCCATTGTACGCCCACTGATCTTGTCGGCTTTATTGCTATCGGCCGCTATCAATAGCACTTGTGCGCAGCGGGTGATGCCCGTAGCCCATGTCGGAAACAGCGTGCAGGTAAGCCAGCGAACAATGCCGCTGCAAAGAAATTATGCCTGGTGGGCAGCTGCTTACCAGCAAAGAAAACCTGGAATGTTGCCCCTGGCCGCGAGTGCTAACCGGTCGTATAGTACCCGCCATCGGCCACAGCAATTTAATGAGTGGCAAGCAGGCTTGCAGCAACGCTATCCATCGCTTCGTGCGCAGCCCCGGCCACAGCCGAACCCTGCTCCAGCTACGGCCCTGCCTCCTACCCGCCGGCCCTATGCATTTTATCAGCAGGCTGCCATGCAGAAAATGGCGGAACATGCTGCGGGAAATCGCTGACTGACACCAGGCGGCTTTTTCACGCAATGCGCTGGCCTTTTATCAGCCAGGCTTCCCGTATCGACTGCTCTTTGAGATGCAGAAAGCGTTGTCGCTCGGCATCCTGTGTAAAACTGGTAAAATCAGATTCGTTCTCAAAAGAGACCAGGTGCAGCTCATAAGGTGGCGGCAGGTGTAGCTCAACAAAAGATTCAGCTGTTGGGCGGATGCGCAATAGCAGCTGGCCATTGTAACGGGCAATTGCCGGCAAGGCAATGGACTCAAATTGGTCGAACACGCTCTCCTGGCCTTCAACAATATAAATAAGCTGTGTAAAGTAGATCATGTTGCCAAATATACAACGATGAATGATTACAGCGAAGCCGGCCGTATTATCCACCGGCAGTAAAAAACAGGTACATATCACCGTTATATTGAAAGATGACGCGTATCGACGGTGGCGCTCTTCTTATTTGATAGATGTATATTGATTATTTCACATCAACTATTCAACCGGTTAACTGCTCATTACTTATGGGCGGAATATTTTACACAATTGCAGGTATCATCTAATTTATTTCTACAATTTCCTTAAGGCTGGTTAGCCACGACTCACCGTCTGTACCCTTAATCATAGAAACCAGGTACTTGGCACATGTATTGAGCCTCCATGGGTAAATTCAAGATTATGAAAATTGCTAATTCTGTGCTACTGGCCACCGCGGGTACCTTGGCTGTTATTGGATTGGGTATTTACCTGGTTGCGCGTAACAAGAACCGGATAGTGGGTGATTTTAAAGAAGGCGTGGCCAAGGGCCAAGCGCGTATACGTGAAGTAATGCACCAAAGTAAGGAGTCGCTCCAGCATGCACACTCCTGAGCCGGCGTTACAATACTTTCTGGCAATGCATAGGCTGCTGTGCGCATTGAGCAGCAGCCTGTAGCCAGTCAGAACCTTTCGGCTTCCTGCTTGTTGGTAAACGCATGAAGGTACTCTTAACCGGCGCCAATGGCTATATTGGCAGAAGATTGCTGGCCGCTTTGCGACAGGCAGGCCATGAAGTGGTTTGTTGTGTGCGCGACAAACGCCGTTTTGAACAGGAGCAACCCGATGACCATGTACAGGTCTTGGAAGTAGATTTACTGGATACAGCTAAATCGCAGCCTTTCCCGGATGATATAGACGTAGCCTACTTCCTTATCCATTCAATGAAGGAAGGGAGCTCTTTTGAAGACACTGAGAAACGTACCGCCCAGGGCTTTCTCCAATTATTATCTTCTACCCGTTGCCAACAGGTGATCTACCTCAGCGGCATCGTGAATGAAAAAGATCTTTCAAAGCATCTCTCCTCCCGGCTGGCCGTAGAACAAATTTTACGCTCCGGCAAAGTACCCGCAAC
>DATJGC010000531.1:0-6230 GCA_035495345.1 Chitinophagaceae bacterium
ATGTTATAAAAGATATTAAAGGCAATATTGTAACAAAGCCTACTGTAATTAATGACCCATCTTCCTCGGCTGATGGGATTCCCGGCGTAAGAAGATTAAATGAAAATCAGATTGAAGTAACTCCTGGACTTACTGAAAAATCACATCCTTACTGGAATACTTTCACTTGGCAACAGGTAAATGGAAAAGATTTTTATGTTGGTCAAACCAATACACCTATTGGGCAAGATGCAGGAGGGACACCGCCTAAGACCAATTTGCAGCAGGATAATGATGACGTGCCACCAGTAACTAATAAACCCACAGCCGTCATTACTCCAATCAATCATACACAAGTACAAAATCAAACATTAACCCGTAATATTAATTTTGTTCCTGGTCATCCAGAATTTGCTACAGAAGCTGATAGGCAGATGGTAGACCAGGTTGCAACAAATGCGCCGAACAGTACAACCACAGGACAGCCTGTTACTACAACCAATGGTAATACAACAACGACTACAACTACAACCCGTCAGGTAAGAAGTATTATTACTATTGATTTAATGACAAATAATCCTCAGAATTTGATTTTTGGCGGAACCAATGCCCCACAGTTACAAACAGACAGATATAATACGCTAAAAAAGCAGTTAATGGATCAAGGAGTTCCTGGAAGGAATATACGGAGAGGTAGAACCCAGTTTGGCGTTCCTAATGCTCAGATGGGGGGAAATCCAAACCGAACAATATTCCGGATTCGGACGACAAGATCGAGAAGTACAACGGGTGCAAGCACTACCACTGATTAAAAAAATAGATTACTAAAAAAGCGCCAAGCAATTGCCTGGCGCTTTTTTAGTTTAGTTTTTAGGAAGACGAATATTTTTTAAGTTTATCAAGTTCTTCTTTTATTTTTTTACTCCCAAGCTGTTGTTTTTGCCTATTTCGAGAAAAGTCCGTCTCTTTATCATAAAGCGTATCCATTTTGGCCCGTTCTTTTTTATTTGTTAGGAATAATTGATTAATATCTCTTCCTATTGTGGAGTAGTTAAATTTATATTCTGCAAAAGATTTTCTTAATTTTCTTGCAAATAATTCGGCAATGTCGAAATGTCCTTGTTCGTGGATAAGTCCGATTGTAGAGTAAACTCTAACCCAAGATTTTGATTTAATAAAAAAGCAAATCACTTTAACATTGAAAGAATCTTCATTTGCAGATAAAAAATATTTTATTCCTGGGTAGCTTATTGCTCCAAATTGTGAACTACTATCAGCTTTCCCCTGAAAATCTTCCCACTTTAATTTGTAGGAAGCTGACCAATAAATGGTATCCTGCGATTGA
This sequence comes from Chitinophagaceae bacterium, assembly GCA_035495345.1. Classification (GTDB taxonomy): domain Bacteria; phylum Bacteroidota; class Bacteroidia; order Chitinophagales; family Chitinophagaceae; genus JACMLD01. The sequence continues at coordinate 1,325 of DATJGC010000531.1, forward strand.
GAAAATACAAACGTAGAAAAATAGAAGAGACACAATGTAGTAAGAAGAAGCTTCATAACAACCAAGCGGTTCGAAAAACCTAAGTTAGATAAATTTGCCGACAGTCAAAACTGCCACTTATTGATCCCCGTTTGCTGATAATTAATAAAAAATCAATTGCAGTATCGTAATCATTATTTGAAGTTGTTTGTACAATCTGTCCGGGCCTGGTTTAAATATCGCTTGTCAAGAAAAAGGTAGACTTTGAATAAGTTTATACGCTTTCAAAAAAAATCAGGTATCAATTTACCAACGAGGTACTTTCTCGTAAATGTAAGCCATTAGTCACGCCCCACCGCTTACATCAACTGCCCGCGCATAAATAATCCCGGCTGAAGTCAGCCGGGATTATAATTATATGTAATTGCCAATACGAGTCTAGCTTTCCAGGATAATTGATTTCTTCTCTCCTTCCATCAGCTCCACACTGCGGTTAATGAACGCCGTTAGGTGGTTGCCTTTCAGCAGTCCCTGGCTCAGCAATGCCAGGTCTGCCAGGTTATGGACAAATTTCTCCTGTTTTTCCTTGTTGCTTTCTGCAACGAGCGACTGGTAAATGGGGTGGTTACCGTTCACCGTAAGCGTTACCTCATCGGGCATATTTGCATAGAAACTGCCCATGGGGCCACTCATGGCGCTCATATCCTTCATGCGGCGCATAAACTCCGGGCGGGTAGCCACCACCGGTGGTGCTGTAGGACTAAGGCCTTTTACTTCCACTGTTGCATGAAGATCTGTGGTGTTGGCTTCAAAAAGTGTTTTAAGGTGCGCGGCTTCTTCTTTGGTAAGTGCAGAATCCATGTCTTCCTGCTTGTCTACCAGGTTATCTGCTATATCTGCATCTACACGAATGAAATGCACATCATTCCATTTATGCTCCATCTGGTTGATGAAGCCGGCATCTACAATGGTTTCCAGCTTCACCACCTTATAGCCCTTGGCAGTAGCCGCCTGTATGTAAGCATCCTGCTGCACAGGGTTGGTAGTATAGATGATCACCAGCTTGCCTTCTTTGTTCTTTTGCAGGCCTTCTGTAGCGCTGCGGTATTCTTCAAGCGTGTAAAATTTACCGCCGGCACTCTCTTCAAAAATGTGAAATTTATTGGCCTTGTCAAGGAACTTATCGTCTGTCATCATACCATACTTGACAAACAAGCCCAGGCTCTCCCATTTTTCTTCAAACGATTGCCGGTCTTTGTTGAAAATTTCTTCCAGCTTATCGGCTACCTTCTTGGTGATATGGTTATTGATCTTTTTTACATTAGGGTCTCCCTGCAGGTAACTTCTGCTTACATTCAGCGGAATATCCGGACTGTCAATAACGCCCTGCAGCAACATCAGAAATTCAGGCACAATGTCTTTTACTTCGTCCGTAACAAATACCTGATTGCTGTATAGTTGTATTTTGTCTTTCTGGATTTCGTATGATTGCTTAATCTTGGGAAAGTAAAGAATTCCGGTCAGGTTAAACGGATAGTCTACATTCAGGTGTATCCAAAACAAGGGCGCTTCATTGTAAGGATACAGTTCTTTATAGAAATTTTGGTAGTCTTCGGTAGTAAGCTCTGCAGGCTTCTTGGTCCAGGCAGGGGCGGTATTGTTAATCTGTTCGTTTTCAAAATAGATGGGAACCGGTAAAAAACGACAGAATTTTTTGAGGATAGTCTTCAGGCGGTCTGCCTCCAGGAATTCCTTGCTTTCTTCATTTACATACATCACAATATCGGTACCGCGGTCTGCCTTTTCGGTTTCTTCCAGGCTGTATTCGGGGCTGCCATCACACTCCCACCGAACTGCGTTTGTGCCTTCACGGTAGCTCTTGCTGATAATCTCCACCTTTTCACTGATCATAAAGGACGAGTAGAAGCCCAGCCCAAAATGGCCAATGATATTTGCTTCGTTTTGTCCTTTGTATTTATTCAGGAATTCTTCTGCCCCGCTGAATGCTACCTGGTTTATGTACTTGTCTATTTCATCGCCCGTCATGCCCACACCCTTATCGCTGATGGTAATGGTTTTGGCGGCGGCATCCAGCTTTATATCAATGCGGAGTTCTCCCAGGTCGCCTTTGGCCTCGCCGATAGAAGATAAGGTCTTTATCTTCTGGGTAGCATCCACGGCATTGCTCACCAGCTCGCGTAAGAAAATATCATGGTCGCTGTACAAGAACTTCTTAATAATCGGGAAAATGTTTTCTGTCTGAACCCTGATGTTACCTTTCTGCATAATAAAAATTTTGGAGTCAATAATAGACATGCACGCTGGCAACCGTTTTTTAGCGCTGCCTGGCACGGGCTATAGCATGTCATGCCTTTAACAAACCAAGTGCCACTGACCAGAAACTGTCATACTGACAAGCACCGGATTAAAATTCCGCAATGTTAATAATTACTTAGCATCAAATAAGCAGCCGGCAGTATTATGCTGCTAAATTTGACACGTATAAAGTTTATCCGCTACCCCGGAACCTACTGACCTTCCCTTTCTATCTCCTATGCATATTACCTCTTAGGCCGCTGCGCCTTACAGGCATACAGCCTTTTATTATTGAACCAATTGCAAAACTTTTTTCATGAAGAAATTCTACCTGCTTCTTATTGCCCTGTTGCCCCTAATGGCCTGGGCACAACTGCTTACCTGGAACCTCAACGGTGCTGCGGGCAATGAAGCCACTATCAGCGCCAGTACCCACAATGCAAATATCAGTAACAGTGCCCTCAGCAGGGGTGCGGGCGTTACAGCCTCTTCTTTGGCCAACGCATTTTCGGGCAGCGGCTGGAATGTTGCTTCCGCAGCCCTTGCCATCAGTGGCGCCAAGTACTACCAGTTTACGGTACAGCCAGGCACGGGTTACCTGGTCTCCATCAGCAGCCTAGATGCCTACTTCAGAAGATCCGGCACCGGCCCCAACGCTTTTCAGTGGCAGTACAGCCTGGACGGTTTTGCCACCGCCGGCGTGGATATCGGCAGTCCAATTTCTTATACACTCACCACCAGTAATGGAGATGCGCAGCCCACTATCAGTCTTTCGGGCATTGCCGCACTGCAAAACATACCCGCCACTACTACAGTTACTTTCAGACTGTACGGCTGGGGCGCCACGCAAGCCGGAGGAACCTTTGCTATAGGAAGGCCCTCCGCCGCAGCCAGCCTGGTGCTTGGCGGTACGGTGGCACAGGATGCCGGCAATACTCCCGCTATCAGTGTTGCTCCTACTGCCCTTACTGGCTTCAGCACCATTGCAGGGAATGCCTCAAGCGCGCAAACCGTCAATGCCGGCGGCACTAACCTCAGCACGGATATTACCGTTACTCCTTCGGGCCCATATGAAATTTCTGTGGATGCCGGTACTACCTATACAGCCAATCCGCTCACGCTGACTGCCAGCGGCGGAACAGTAGCTAATACGGCAATCCAGGTCAGGATTGCGGCTACCGCCCCGGCGGGTGCTGCCACCGGCTCACTCCTGTTTTCCTCTGCCGGCGCAGCCACACAAACGGTTACACTGAGTGGCAATGTGAGTACCTCCACCGTAGTGGATCCGCCGCAGGCACTGGGTGCAAACGCTGTTTCTGCTACCGCAATTGATATTAGCGCCACCGCCAACGCGGCAAACAATAATATATTACTCGCAGTGAACAGCAGCGCCAGTTTTGGCACGCCGTCCGGCGCATTAATTGCAGGCAATACCATTGCCGGTGGCGGCACCGTATTGTACAACGGACCCGCCAGTGGTTTTCCTTTTTCGCATACCGGACTGACACCCGGGACCTCCTATTATTACGCTGCCTGGAGTGTGGATGCCGGCAATAATTATTCTGCCAGCGCCGCCAGCAGCAATGCAACAACCAACCCGCCCCCAGCGGCCAATGTGGTGATCAACCAGGTGTATGGTGGCGGTGGCAATAGTGGTGCTACTTACAAAAACGACTTTGTTGAACTCTACAACAATGAAAACAGCCCTGTTAATTTAGCGGGCTGGTCGCTGCAATATTCAGCCGCAGCAGGTACGGGTACCTGGCAGGTACACACGCTCAGCGGCATTATTCCTGCCCACAGCTTTTTCCTGGTGCAGGAAGCAGCGGGCAGCGGTGGATCTGTTAACCTACCCACCCCGGATGCCAGCGGTGCGTTAACGTTGAGCGGTACCGCCGGAAAACTGCTTTTAAGTAATAGCAGCAGCGCCCAAACCGGTGCCAACCCAAGCAATGCACTGGTGATGGACAAGGTTGGCTATGGCAGCAATGCCAGCGGTTTTGAAACAGCGCCAGCTCCCGGAACAGACAATACCACTGCCATTGTTAGAACGGCTGATGGGGTAGACAATAATAACAACGCCTCCGACTTTGCGCTGGCGGCACCCCTGCCACGTAATAGCAGTTATACCACTACTGCACCGGCGGTTGCCGCACTCACCCCACCTAACGGAGCGGCCGATGTACCCTACAATATTGTTCCGGCCATTAACTTCTCTAAAAAAGTAGTAAAGGGCAGCGGCGCGATAACACTCTTTGAGAATGGCGTTGCACTTACCACCCTGGATGTAAACGATGCCTCGGTAGTTATCAGCAATAATAATACAGTTCGTTTGCCCTTTACATTATCATCCGGCAAATCATATTACATTGAAGTGAGCGCCGGCGCATTCAAGGATGTATACAACAATGCTTTTGCCGGCATCAGCGGCAGCAACGCCTGGGCCTTTACTACCTATAATACTACCAACACCGTTGCCATACCTGTGAGCTTTACTTTTCAGCAATGCACCGGCAACGGGTTGCTGCCAGATGGCTTTACACAATACAGCGTTAACGGACCGCAGGTATGGGATTGCTCCGCTTTTGGACGAGACCCTGCGGCCCCCAAC
>DATJGC010000532.1:0-8255 GCA_035495345.1 Chitinophagaceae bacterium
AAAACTTCCCGTCGCGCCAATACCGGTCTGGCGAGAATTTTCTACACTAAGATGAAAACTTTCCTGGAAGCGATGCTTGACCAAAAGAGGGGAATCCTTTAAGCGTGAATAGGCCATGGCCACCCAGCAGGCAATCATTAATTAACGGCATCTTACTTGCCTACTTTAGGTAGGGGTTTTCTGTTGCCTGAAAATGAGGCAGAAAGATGCCGCTAGCATTATTTTTACAACGAGCGCTGGCTTTTAGACAATTTGTCGTCTTACAGCTGGTTGTCTTTGTCTATCACCTATTACTAACTGAAAATGCCAAATGCGCTAATTATTGATGATGAAACTGACATATGGGTCTTGCTGAGCAATATCTTAAGAAAGCACAATCTCAAGACCTATTATGTAAATAACCTTGAATCCGCTACCAAAAGAATGGAGCTGGAAGTGCCTGCCATTATCTTTCTTGATAATCATCTCCCCGATGGTTTTGGGCTTGATTTTATACATTTTATCAAAGACAGATATCCCAGCACCAAAATAGTAATGATTACAGGGCATGATCAGCACGATAACCGTAGCCGGGCGTTACTGGAAGGTGCAGACCTTTTCATTAGCAAACCCTTTAGCACCGATACCATCAACAACTCCATTAAGATACTGCTGTAACGCGTGAAAAATTGCTGCATTTCTCTGCGAAGGTACGGTATAAACTATTGAAAGACTGTTCTTTAGGAGCCTCCGTCGAAATCACCCGCGCGCAAACTTAATCAAACATTAATTGCTGCCTATCTCCATTGCTGCATAATGGTTGTACCTTGATTCAACCTTTTTAACCACTCGTATTTTGTACGAACGATTAATTATCGCTTATGTTCAATGTGCTGATAGCTGATAAAGATGTGGACGCCTGGTTTGGGGTAAATGCCCTGCTCAGAAGATACCTGATAAAGGCAAGCTTTGTACAAAACCTGAATGCGGCCCGTGAATATATAGATAACCACTGTCCAACACTCCTCTTTCTTGATAAGCAATTACAGGAGAATAACCTGAAAGATTTAATGCTCTATGTGCGTAGTAAGTATCCGCAGGCAAAAATAGTTTTTATTAATGCCTGCGGAGACCGTATAAAAAGTATTGCTTCCAGTGCAGACCTCATTATCAACAAGCCGCTTTTGCCAGACACCGTTGAAAGGGCCCTTCAAAAGTTGCTGCAACCCCAGGAGAATGCGGCAGTGTATGCACATTAGGCTTACCGGCCTGGTTGCGTTCAGGCTTATTCACTGTCGTCTCCGGAACGCTTCACACCCCTGCCGGTCTTATTCTGTAATTCCTCAATCTTCATAGAGGCTTCCGCCTTGCTGATATTGGTGTCTACTTCTTCGTGCGCTTCAGACGCCAGGGTTTCAAGGTAAGATGCCTGTGCACCAGTAATGGGTTCACTGCCCGTCTTCCAATCTTCCGGGTTCTTAATGGTATTGTCTGGCGCGCCGTTATTGGGTTGTTGTTGCTGATTGTTCATACTAATTATTTTAGTACAAAAAGAACAAAAACGGGGCCAGACAGTACTCATGCCAAACCGCTGGGGTGCCAAGCCAATTCCAGGAAGCTGTGATTCATCTGACGGAGATAACACCACTTATTCCTTAGAATGCAACTGCATCAGTTGCTGTCTGTTTTCATTGGTTAGGTGAAGGTTGCCCGCCGCCAGTCTTGCGTACTTCTCTTTGTATTTGCGCAGGGTAGATGCTCCCTGCTGTTTTCCGTTCACCGTCATTTCAGTTTCCGTAAGAACAACTTCCCGAATACTTTTTTCATCCGGTGCAATTGCATCCTTCACCAGGTCTTCCATTAAATTTTTCAACAGCTGCTGGTCTTCCGCCGCACGCTTCTGATCTGCCAATGCATTTGCTTTTGCCAGTTGCGCCGCCTGCTGGCTACGCGCCGCCTGCTCCTGCTGGCGAACTGCCAGCTGCTGGTTAGCGGCAGCTGCGGCAATTTCCATTTTTGCGATAACCAACTCCCTGTTTGCACGTTCTTCATCCTGCTTTGCCAGTAATTGCTGCCGACCGGCTTCTTCCTGTGCAAGCTTTGCCTGCTGCTGGTGTTGCATGGCTTTTTCCTGCGCAAGCTTTGCCTTGTGTTGATTAAGCATGGCGGCTTCCTGGTCTTTTTTTGCCTGCAAAATGTTCCTGCGCAACTCTTCACGGATAGACGTGATGATGCTACTATATGTTACATATTCTTCCCCTGGCACTCTCCTGCCGTCTACTGATAGTGAACTAATGCTGTCGTTCACCATTTCCAGCTGGTACAAAACATTACCACGGTAAGTACTGATATTTTGTTTTGATTGTCCCGTATTGATGTATGTGCCGGGTGCGGCCGGGCGCAATGAGAGACTGTCTTGCGCAGAGGAGAAAAGAACCAGGTTGAGTATAAGGCATAGGATGCCCACCTGCAAAAAATGCTGTTTCATTTTGACTGTTTTTTTGATGATTAAATAGGTCAGCGTTTCTGCCGAGCAGAAGCGTTCACCATTATGAATTGGAGGAAGACAGCAACATGGCAGCGGGCCCACTACCAGTCGCAGTACATTAATGCTGGCCTTGCGTAAGCATTGCCTGCTCTGCTAATAATTTATTTTTACGAGCTATTTGTTGATCCATCAGGGCCTGCTGCAGATCCTGCTCTGCCGCTAACTGCTGGAACTTGGCTTGCAGTTGTTCCTCCGCTGCCAGCTTCTGTTGTTGCAAAGCAATTTGCTGTTGTACGGCCGCGTGCTGTTGATCTATTGCGGCTAAAGCTCGCCGCCGGTTGGCATCGGTGGCGGCCTGCTGCGCGGCAGTGTTTGCGGCTTGCGGCGCAGTAGCCAGCTGTATCAATCTTGTGGTTGATGGTACAGCAGCAGCGCTTTTAATTGCCTGAATCGGGTGTAAGTCCTGCTCCTGTACAATTTTTACCGGCGCTTTCTTTGGGGGCGCTTTGCGCGATGCTACTGTCGCCGCTTTTTCTACTAATTTTCGGTTATAGGTATCCGTTATAGTGTTTTGACGCGGTATCACTGTCGTTTCCTTTGCAGGCAAGCGGTTGGTGTGCGCTGCAGTATGGTTAGCGTGCGGCCAAAACAGCAACACAAGCAATAGCGTACTTGCCGCTGCCAGCAACTTCTCCAGTGCAGACACACGCTTGCCATAGATGCCTGCCATTAACTGCACCCGCAACAGCAGCGGTTGCCTTGCATGCAGCAGTGTCATTTGCAGTGTGCGGGGCTGCAATAGTATTTCCTTGCAGGCTATTAACGCAGTCATCAGCGGCGCGGGGTCTTGCGCATGCGCCGTAGCAATGGCGTCGCAACAATGCTCCCGTTCCTGCCGCAGCCAGCCTGATACCCAGTGTACTGCAGGATGGTAAAAAAACAGCGCTTCTACCAGGTGCTGGATGATATTTACCAAATAGTCTTTCCGGCGTACATGCGCCAACTCATGCAGCAGAATGGCTTGCACCTGGTCGGCGGGTAACGACAGCAGCCAGCCGGCGGGTAATAGCAATACCGGTGTAAGGTGACCAATCACCACGGGCACCTGTACACGTATGGATTCAAGAAGTTGTACTTTCTTATGGATGCGCAGATCATTACACAATTTTGCAAGCTGTAACCGCCAATGCGCTGCGGGTATCGAAACCCCTTGCCGGCAAAGACGGTAATTGTGCTGAAGGCCGCTAACCATCATCACTAAACGCAGCAGCAGGCAGCTAAGCCATAGCACCACAATGGGTGCAGCATGCCGAAGGCACCAGTTGCTTACCCATTCACCCCCTGATTGTAGTACCCTGGCAACGCCGGCAAATATTCCCTCCGCAGGCGGCCTGGCTGATAGGCTTTCTGCCACCAACAACCGGGAACCACCCGTAAGGCAGGCGCGTATAAAAATATAAGCGCAGCCAACCACAAAAATGAAGAAGAGTGAAAGACCCAGTTGGTAACGCAATGCGGCATGACGGGGATGCACCAGCGCTTTTACCAGTACCACTGCGGCGGCAAGCAGCGCACCCATCCATACAGCGTGCAATAACATTTGCACAAGGGCCGGCAGCAAGGTTCCGGTGGTTAGCATCGTGGGTTGCAACATGGCTATTTGGTTTTTTTTAGTCCCGCCAGTATCGCCTTCATTTTTTCCAGTTCCTCGGCGGATGTTTTTTCTTTTTGTAACAGGGCCATCACCAGACTGCTGGCAGATCCGTTATAAATAGTGTCTACAAACTTATCCAGCAAATTGCCCTTGATAGTCTCCTCAGGTACGGCAGCGCTGTACACATGCTTCATATTGCTTTCATCACGCTCAAGCATTCCCTTTTCTTTCATCACCTGCATCAGCTTTAATGTAGAAGTGTATTGCACCACTTCCTTTTGTTCATTCAGTTTCTCATGCACGGTGCGCACAGTAGATGGACCGTACTTCCATAAAATCTGCAATACGTCTAATTCAGTCTTTGTGGGAATTACAGCTTCCTGTTTTTTATTTCCGGCTTTCATGACCTAAAGGTATGCATTAAAAACGTACGTTACAAAGATTAGGTTGAATTTTATTTTTTTTAACAGTGCTTGATAAGCATTGCAGCGGTGGGCACAAGCACTGTGCAATGGTAGAGGCGCTATTGAAGTGGGTATAACATCTCACTGTTGTCCGGTTAATCTTTTAATTGATCGGCCTCAAAGCCGGCCGGGCTTCTCACCCGCAACGCCGCTGTGTTTTACTTTTATGCTATAACTGAGCTGCAGTAAGCTTTTCAGCCATTGCATGGTTGAGCTGTAGTACAAAGCTCACGTAAAACGAAGGCGGCTTTTGCGGGCGTTGGTGTCTGAATCGCCTTGGTAAGCCCCTTGCTCGGCGAACTAGTACCGGAGCCACTTCCACAAAGCATTTAGTAGAAAAGTAACGAATGTTTCCAGGACACCAGTGCCTTTGACTTTTTACTTTTGACTTTTGACCTTTGCCTTTTGACTTTTTACTTTTTAATTTGAATCTCCAGTCAATCGCGAATGCAAATATGACATCAAACCCGCAGGCTGCCCGGGGCAATTGCAGCAACTGTAGCTAAGCCGCAGGGAAGTGTGCAGAACCAGGGATTGAAGTGTTTTTTGGAGCAGGTTTAGTCTCGACCGATTTGTTCAGACAGGATGGGTAACTAAAGCTTTTGTAATGGTGGATGCAGTATCATTCACCGGTATATCTTTAATACTCACCTACAATTTCTTGCGGGTTGCAGACAAATAGTTTCTTTGTGTTTTTATTTCAAAGCAATGATGCTATGACTGAAAAAAACATCAGCCCTGCTGCAAAGCGCTCATTCTATGGGCTATTATTGCTGGGCTATTCAATGCTCTTGGTAAAATACCTGGTATTAAAGGACCTGCCCCTGATAAAGATTGGAAAAATGCGTTTTAAATTGGGCGGCACCCAAAAGGGAGCACCTAATTTTCTGCCCTTTAAATCCATTTACAGGTATGTTTCCGGCAGAAACGGATTTATCATCGGCACACTCAACCTGGTGGGCAATATTGTATTGCTGGTGCCGGTAGGCTTTCTCCTGCTATTACTACTCCCCGGCCTGCATTGGAAAAAGCTTGTGTTGCTGGCAGTTTTTTGCGGCCTGGCACTTGAACTCACAGAACTGTTATTTGAGGTAGGCATTTTTGATGTGGATGATATTCTTTTAAACGCTATTGGCGTTGTATTGGGCGGCTGGCTCTGCAATAAATGGCAGCAAAGGCGCCGGCCAGTGCAACAGGCATAGCAGGCAACGCACCATCACCCATTATCCTAATGGTTTAGTAATATAGCTGCCTGGTTACCCCTTTTTCATTTCCAAAACGAATATTGCTTACCTCCGGCCCTACCGCCACACTGCGCGCGGATTGCGAATAAAATGAATTGCCGTAATAAAATTCCTCCCGTCTGCTCTTACCATTTTTAAGGGTAACCACCGCCCATCTCTCTTCCTTCTTCAGCGGTATCATTTGCAGGTTGCGCCTGCTTTTAAATAACCTTAGCGGCCCCCGGTTTTCTGAAGCCGCCAGCAGGTAGCCGCTATCTGTATTCAATTTCACCAGCGCCTTTCCATCACCCGGTATGCAAAGGCCCGCATGGGCGGGAGTTTGTGCAGCAAAATGGCCCTTGCCATCGCCCAGCAATAACAAACCATTCAATGCATCATACCGTCCATTGGTAACCTCGTTGCCAAAATCATTACCGTTGAGTACCAGGTCCAGATTTCCGTCATTGTCTACATCATCCGCCAGCAGGCCGTACAGCGGCGCCATTTGCGCCATGGCCGGCAGTGGCTCCATTGAAAATTTACCGTTACCAAGGTTCATCACCACGCAGCTGGCCAGGTTATTGGCTTGCAAAGTATCTGCACCTTTCATCTGTTCTGCTGTAAACAATTGCGCAAAGCCGGCGTTGGCAAACTCTTTATAAGTTGGAAACTTTCTTCTTAACCCTGGTAATTGCCCAACAATATCATCGCGGTTAAAGGCCGTGAATTCCTTCTTTACGCCGTCTACATCCTTAAAGTAGCTTGTAATGATAGCGTCTACGCTTCCATTGCCATCAAAGTCTTTTGCATACATGCGTAAGGGGTAGTTATTGCTGGCCCTGAAAAAAGAATTCTGGCCCAGATTACCCACTATATAATCCAGATCACCATCATTGTCTATATCTGCCGCGGCAATGCTGTTCCACCAGCCAAGTTCATTGCCGATGCCCGTTTGCTGTGTAATCTCCACAAAGCTTCCGCCATTGTTTTTAAAGAACCGCAGCGGCCCCCATTCGGCGGCGGTTATAAAATCTGTTAATCCATCATTGTTAAAATCAGTAAAAAGCGCATCACAGACCATGGATGGCCGCAACAGTTCTTTGGCGGCCTGGGAAGTTATATCGGTAAATTTTGGTTTACCATTGCTGCCATCATTGCGGTAGATATATGAACTCACGCCCGATGGATACCTGCCGGGGAGGCATCGTCCACCAATAAATAAATCAAGATCACCATCATTGTCTATATCAGCGGCTTTTACACAACTTTTACTGGTGTAATTGTCCGGCAGCGCCCCAGAGGTATCAAAACTAAAATGGCCCTTACCATCATTGATAAAAAGCTGGTCTGCATAATTTTTTGTGTTGGCCGGAAACTCGTTGCCACCGGAAGCACAATACAAATCTGCATCTCCGTCTCCATCTGCATCAAAAAACAGCAGGCCGGCCTGCAGGGGTTTTCGTATGTCCATACCCGTTGCACCCGGCATTGGCTGATCCGTAAACCGGCCGCCCTGTTGCTGCAAGAGCAGCCTGGCGGGATATTCTCCGCCGCCACCTACCAGCAAATCGTCCAGGCCATTGCCATCTACATCTGCCACCGCCAATGCGGGCCCGTACTGGGATAATTTATGTGGCAGCAGCCTTTCCCTGTCAAAATCTATATAATCCATTTCCTTGTGTACATATTGTACCCCGGATGCCTTTGTAATAATGGTAAACAAAGGATCACTTGCGCCACCTGCCCCCTGCCAGGAATAAATGCCCGCCGCATTTTTTTTATCGGCAATCATTTCCTGGTCGGCTTTAACGCCTGTCAGCAGTTGCGTACTCGCATCGGGCCATATAATCCTGATAGAATCTATTGTACTGATATTGCCCAGGCCAAAAAACGCACGCGTATCGGCGGTAGAAAGGTAACCGCGGTAAGGATTGTTTTCATACAACTGCCGTTCTTTTCCGTAATAGATGGTTGCGATGGCACCAATACCCCACCGGTTTTTATCATCGCCCTTGAAACGGATGCTGAGGTAATGTGTATTGGTATTCTCTTTTGTGGATCTGCTGGTGTTTTCATACAAGAATGCGGGGTCATTGATATTGTTGATTACATAATCAAGATCACCGTCATTGTCCAAATCAAGACAAACAGCGCCGTTAGAAAAAGAAGCATCGCCCAGGCCCCAATTAGCTGAGCTGTTCTCAAAATGCAGTTGCCCCTTGTTTTCAAAAGCGTAGTTGGGTATTTTTATTTGCGGTATCTGGTCTATCAGTGTTTGTTTGCTGGCAATATTGGCAGAGCGGCTTCTGAATACCATAAAATCATGATCGGTTACATCCCTGGGGTAACCATTGGTAACCAGCAGATCCCGATGGCCATCATTGTTTACATCTGCCAGCAAGGGGCTCCAGCTCCAGTCTGTTTCCGCAGTGCCGGTATAAAAACTG
>DATJGC010000533.1:0-14718 GCA_035495345.1 Chitinophagaceae bacterium
ATACAATTGAAGTTGCTGCAAAGCTTATATCAAATCCCGTTGCGGTTCGGTTTGCCTGGGCAAATAACCCCGATGATTTTAACCTGTATAATGCGGAAGGCTTACCAGCCAATCCATTCAGAACCGATAAATGGCCCGGCATCACACACTAAGTGTAAAGTGACTAGCCCCTTACACTTTTTGGCAGTTTACTAAATAAAAGAGCCACCACAGATCTGTCGCTTTGCTTGGCCAATTCGGAGCTAAGATCGAAAGCAAGCCCCCTGCATGCACTGGTGGTTACCGATAACTTATTACTGACGCTATTATTTACAAAATATGAAAACATACCTGGCACGTGTTATCTTCTTCGTACTCCTTTGTAGTGGTAATTCAGTATTATTATATGGTAAGCCTGGTGGCGATACAACCATTCTATTTGTGTCACTTAAGGGAAATGATCATAATACTGGTTCTATACTGAAGCCATTTGGAACGATAGCGGCAGCTGCAAATGCCCTTCGATCATTACCACGAAAAAGAGCTGCTGTTATATATGTTAGAGCGGGTACATATCATTTTAACAACGCGGTTGAGTTTTCAGGGCAAGACTCGCTTTACCATATTACGATAAGTAATTACAAACAGGAGAAAGTATTACTTTCCGGCGGTGCAAGTATAGACAATAATTCCATTCATCTCATTAAGGACGAAGCCATCCTCAGGCGATTGCCGGTAGAATCAAGGGGTTATGTGTACGAAATTGATCTGTTTAAAAATGGAGTTAAAAACTTTGGGAAAATGCAAAAGCATGGCTTTGCGACACCAGCAAATCCAGCTCCCCTGGAGTTTTTTTTTAATGAACAACCCATGGTAATTGCACGCTGGCCAAACCAGGGTACTGTTAAAATAGGCAAAGTGCACGACCATGGTTCGGTGCCAAGAAATGGTGACACCGCCAACCGTGGTGCAACATTCGAGTTCTCAATAGAAAGGGCTGACCGATGGAAGGGGGCTGATAATATTTGGTTGCAGGGAATATTTTGCTATGGTTATGCTGACGACAATTTAAAAGTTGAAAAAATTGACTTTGAAAAGCGAACTTTTACACTGCAGCAACCACATATTTACGGAGTGTACGATTCTTATGAAACAACAAATAATCTTGCCTTAGATGCAGCCAAACACCAGAGAAGTTATTTCGTTTACAACCTGCTGGAAGAAATTGACATGCCTGGGGAGTGGTTCTTAGATAATCAAATGGGGAAACTCTATTTCTGGCCTCCTGCTGATATTACAAAAGCATCAATTGAATTGTCAACATTATCAGACCCATTTTTAAAACTAATCAATACCGCAAACCTGACCATAAAAGGGATCGGGTTTAAATGCAGCAGGGGAATGGGCATCTTCCTTAGAAATATACAGTCATCTTCCATTGTAAACTGTAAGTTTTACAATCTTGGAACGGTGGCCATTAGCATGGGTGATAACTTTAATTCATCAGCAGAAAAACTGGCGCCTAAGGGGTCACCTGAATTTGATTCCTCACCCGATACCATAAGTCAAAATATTCTGATAGACCAGTGCATCGTCTATAATACAGGTACAGGCGGTATAAGGCTTGTCGGCGGAAATCGCAAAACACTAATTGCCGGCAATAACCGTATCACAAATACAGAGATTGGTTTCTTCAGCCGTATCAACAAAACCTATAGTGCCGCCATCGGCATAAGCGGGGCGGGCAATAAGGTTAGCAATTGTTATTTGCACGATGCTGAGCATCTGGCTATTTATTTCTCAGGAAATAATCATATAATAGAGCTGAATCATTTTAAAAATCTTGCCTATAATACCAGTGATATGGGAGCAATATACAGTGGTAGAAATCCTTCAGACCTTGGCAATACCATCAGGTACAATTTTTTTGACAGCATTTTGCCAATGCATAAAGACAACTCCATATGCGGTATTTATATTGACGATGGCAGCGGCGGAACCAGGGTTTATGGTAATGTTTTTTACAAAACCGGCAATGTGGGACTTCATCGCTTTGGTGCAATAAACATTAATGGAGGTTATGGCAGTAGATTTTCCAACAACATGTTTATTCATTGTTCCGCAGCCTACAGTTACAATGCATGGAATGATTCCGGATGGGTTCACTACCTGAGAAGCCCGCTTATACAATCTAAAATGTTTTCTGACGTAAACGTACTGTCAGACGCCTACTTAAGGCAATACCCGGAATTGAAAACCTACTTTGATAAAGTAAAAATCGAAGACCGGAAAAATTTCGTTGAAAATACGGCTATTGTTGGGGATGGGCTATTAACAATTGGACGCGGACAGAATATTTTTGATTGCATAAATACTGTAAGGTTCACGGGGGATCCAGGATTTGTGAACGCAGCTAAACATAATTTTGGATTAAAAAACAATGCCACACTATTCAGCCGGTTGAGAGGCTTTGAGCCGATCCCATTTGAATTGATAGGCGTTCATAGGAAAGGCTCAAACGATCCAATGAGAGCAGAACAGAACAGATCGAAAAAACAACCTAAATAAATGTTTGCCACCCAAGGATGTTTTTGTTCCAAGGCATCATTTGTAAGCTTATGGATGCTGTGAGTAGTCTTCATTCTGATGTAATTCCTATTCGGACAACGAACCCCGAACGCAGCGCGCTGGTGGCGGCACTGAGAACATAACTGTTAGCTGTAAAAGGGTAGGGGAAGAATTTTATGATCCTTAAACAACAAATACTGCTTTTGGCTCTAAAAAGGACTCGATGCCAAACTTTCCAAACTCTCTTCCTATACCCGATTGTTTGAAGCCTCCGAAAGGCGCTCTTGGTTCATCCACAAAACCATTGATGGCCACCCTGCCTGCCTGAAGCTGTTCTGCAATCTTCTTTGCGCTTTCAATATTTGTACCAGCAATATAAGCATGCAGGCCGTAGCGGGAATCATTGGCAATCCGTACAGCATCAGCATCATCCTTATAAGTAATTACAGAAAGTACCGGCCCGAAGATTTCTTCCTGGGCAATTGTCATACTATTTTTCACTTTGATGAAGATGGTAGGTTTAACAAAATGGCCCTTTTCCAATCCTGGAGGATGTCCTAAGCCGCCGGTGAGCAATTCCGCACCTTCTTCAATACCTTTTTTGATATACTCTTGTACACGCTCATACTGCTTTTTAGAAACCAATGGTCCTATTGCAGCATTTTCATCAGTGGGGCCGCCCACCTTCATAGCCTCAATAGCCTGTTTCAGCCTGGCAATAATTTCAACTTCCCTACGCTCAGGAATCAATATCCGCGTTCCGGCTGTGCAGGATTGTCCACTATTTTGTAAGCCTACCTGCAATACAAAAGACACCGCTTTATCCAAATCAGCATCCTCCAATATTATAGAGGGCGACTTGCCTCCCAGTTCCAGGGTTACCCGTTTCATGCTGTCAACGGCATTTTTTGCAAGTAGCTTGCCGATAGCAGTGGAACCTGTAAAAGAAATTTTATTCACCCCTGCGTTTCGTGTTATTTCGTTGCCTACCACCTCGCCTGAACCATGCAAAACGTTAATCAGTCCGGGAGGTAAATCGGCCTCGTAAAATATTTCGGCCATGGCGTGGTTTTGTTGCGCACTTAGCTCACTTGGCTTCATTACTACAGTGCAACCAGCGGCAATAGCGGTTGACGCTTTTACACACATAAACCATAGGCTAATATTCCATGGACTGATTAAGCCTGCCACACCAACAGGTTCCAATATTACTTCGGTGCCTTCTTTCAAATGATAACGAAAAGTGGCAGGTTGTACCTGTTCCTTTGCTACTAACCAGGATCTGATAGCATCCTGCAAAGCAAATTTGGTAAACCATTGCGGTGACGCGTATTCAGTATTAATGATCTCCAAAAGGTAATCAAATTTTGCAGCCATTACATCGTGAATACGTTGTAAATATTCCTGGCGGGTTTGCAGGCTTACTTGTGAATAGATTTTCAGTGCGGCATTAGCGGCATCTATGGCCATTTGGGTATCCGTTTCGTCGGCTAGTGTAACCCTGGTAATAGGCTCGCCGGTTGCAGGATTGTCCAGTTCCAATTGTGTGGTGCCATGCGGCGTAACAAAAGCACCATTAATAAAAAGCTTGTTGATGGTTTGCATGATCTGTATGTTTTAGATGAAGCAAAGCTCCAAAAAACAGACTGCTTACGTTGGCTGTAAGCGTTCAAATTACTGTGACAAACAAATCAACTTGCAACCACTGTCTGGCTTCACAACGATGGGAGCATTGGCCGAACAATCACCAGACGGTTAAAATGGGCTGCGCTTTTTACAAACTACCCGCGACATGAAACGACAAGGTCGCGAAACAGCGAAATATCGCCAGTTGCAAAAATGAGTCTACTGGCCTATTAAATTGAAAATAACGTCTTTAGGATCTGGCATTTGCTTTGAAAATTCTGGAGAGTTATAACCAGGTGTATGAAAATGCGCTGCAAACCCGGTGCTGTAACGTTAAAACAATTTTCTTACGAAATTAAATAACCAGCCATGTTAAGCCAAGACAAGTTCTCAATGGTAAAACCAGCTTTTGCCTGCAAGGATCAAGTACAGTTAAATGGAAATCCTGTTATTGAATACAATTGTCACAAAGCGTATAAGAGCGGCACCATTTTTTCTCAGGAAAATATGTTACTTGTTGTTACCAAAGGTACTTTTAATATATGCTATGGAAAAAACGGGTATATCGTTGGTGCCAACCAAATGGCATTTATCAGAAATAATACATTGGTCAAATACCAAACAGTAATGACCGAAGAAAGCAGGCAGGTTGAATTTGTTTGCCTGTGGCTTCCCTATGAGCTGGTAAAAGAGTTTCTAAGACTGTCTCAGCTCACGGCGCCGATGCACGCAGACGATACGGAGATTATGGTTGATGGGGCAGGTAAAAATCTGCTGCAATACGTTGCATCATTGACGGTGTATTTTGACGAGGGGTTAAAAGTGAGTGACAATTTGATAAAGGTGAAACTCCTGGAGCTATTGTTTATTCTTACAACCTCTAATCATAAAATAATGGGCCTATTACTTGATCTGCGGAAAAGATTCAGAACGGATATTACCCGGCTAATAGAAGACAACATAACCAACGCTATCTCCATTAATGAACTGGCTGTTTTAGCGGGCAGAAGTCTTTCCAGTTTCAGAAGGGATTTTCTCTCCATATACAATATGCCGCCTTCACAGTGGATAAGGGAAAAAAGGCTGAGTAAAGCGAAAGAATATCTGCAAACAACCAACATGACCATAACCGATATCTGTTACACCCTGGGGTTCGAGAGCATCTCGCACTTTTCACGGGTATTTAAAGCAGAGTTTGGTAATTCACCCACAGCGTACAGGTCACAATCCGTTCCCGCAGCCTAGGTTGTAAAACGTTACCCTGCCTGATGCAGCCTGCGGATGCCCAATTTTTTCATTCGTGAATGAAGTGTACTGGGAGGAATGCCTAACAAATCTGCAGCGCCTCCTTCACCTGAGATCTTTCCATGAACATGTTTTAACACTTTCATGATATACTCTTTCTCCACCTCAAATATAGTTTGCGCTTTGAAAGCATCCGGTTCAATTGGCGACGAAGACCTGGGCTTTTGGATGGGAAGATGTATGTCTTTGATGGTATCCGTCTCAGACAGCAATACACTTCTTTCAATGAGGTGTTCTAACTCTCTGATATTCCCGGGCCAGTCATAATTCTTTAAAAGCTGGAGCCCTTTGCTGCTTAATGTAGTTATGCGCTTCCCGGTTTTCTTTGAGTAGCGCCTGAGAAAATGCAACGCCAATTGAGGAATATCTTCCTTCCTATCCCTCAATGGAGGTAAATAAATAGGAAATATATTTAAACGATAATAAAGATCACTTCTGAATTTTCCTTCCTCCATCATTTTTTCCAGGTCACGATTGGTTGCAGCAATAATCCGAACATCTGTCTTAATGGTTGTTTTACCTCCAATACGCTCAATTTCCTTCTCCTGCAGCGCTCTTAACAATTTTACCTGGAGCTCCAGCGGCATTTCGCCTATCTCATCTAAAAAAAGCGTACCCCGATTTGCCAATTCAAATTTACCAATCCTTCTCTCCAGGGCACCCGTGAAACTGCCTCGCTCGTGGCCAAAAAGCTCACTTTCGATGAGGTTAGGAGGTAATGCAGCGCAGTTGATTTTAATCATCAGCTTATCCTTTCGGGGAGAGGCATTGTGTATAGCCCTGGCTATAAGTTCTTTCCCTGTTCCCGTTTCTCCCAGTAAAAGAACAGTACTATCGCTATGAGCTACCTGTGTTACCAAACGAAAAACTTTTTTTATTTCGCTGCTTTCACCAATTATTTCAGAATAGTTTTGATTGGTCTCTATTTCTTCCTTTAAATAAATCTTTTCTTCTTCCAGCTGTTGCTTATAATTTCCAATCTCAATTAACTGACGGTTAATCTTTTCATTGGCAATGATGTTGGAAACAGCTATTGCAATCTGCGAACAGATACTTCTAAAAATGGAATCCTGAAAAGTAAATTGATTGGCGCCATCCTTCCTGAAATTCATGACCCCAATATTCTCTTCCCCCAAACGAATTGCAACGCCGCCCATTTTTTTTAACCCTATATGTCTTGCTGCATTTGAATAAATTGGTGGCTGGGGTACATTGAACCATTCCTCTACGTTAAACAGTACAATATCGTCTGAATTAAGGATGATATTAAAAACGCCATCGTTAACGTCTGTATCAATATTCAGTAATTTCTGAAAATCAGGATGCCGGGCAAAATCCGCGTCTGCATCATAAAGTATAGGGCGATGCGTTTTCTTATCGGTGCTCAAAGCATGGATAATATAATCTTCAATTCCAAACAGGTTCCTTAGTTGATTTTTCAAGCGTTTTGCCAGAACTTGTGTATCTGTGACAGACGCAATTGCATTACTGAATGCAAGCAATTTGGTCTTTTCAAGTTCCCGTTCACGGATCCGTTCGTTTGACAGGATGTTAGAAATAGTAACAGCTAACTGGGAACAAACACCTTTTAGTAAAGTGCTTTTAATATTAAATTCCTGGTTCTTTTCCAGGATAAACAGTGCGGTTCCAATACCGTTACCACCTACACGAAGCGGCAATGTTACCACTCTTTCAATACCCGTCTCCTTCCAAAAAGCCACGTAAGCAGGCATACCGGGCAGGTTGATGAGATCATCTACCTGGTAATGCGCAGGCTCGTCAAGCTTCATTACAGCGGTGAATAATGGATCATGAACACTAAATTGAGCAGTGAGAAGATCGTTGAAATGTGGATGCGATGTAATTTTTTCACCCACATCAACCAGGAAGATGCTATACGTTTCCCTATTCTCGTCTATTGTGGAAAAGCCCAATTCTTTGATGCCGAATAATTGTTTGACTTTGGCAGTCACTACCTTAAATAGATCTGCCCGACTATTAAGGGCGGCAATTTCATTGCTCAATGAAAGCAGGAGATTGGTCTCCTCTTCTCTGGCCAGCACCTTTTCGTTTGCCAGGATGTTTGACATAGCTACCGCAAGTTGAGCACAAATGCTCTTCAGCAAAGCGTTCCTGACATCAAAATCTGGAATATTGTCAATGGGGAAGCCCGCTACACCAATGGCTAGACCACCTACTTTTAATGCGCTAAATAGCATCTTTTTTATCCCAAGCTGTTTCCAAAATGCTACATAAGCTGGTGTGGTAACTAAGTGGCTGAGACCGTCAACCTCTAAGATGACTGGATCTGCAGATGTAAATATCATGCTAAATACCGGGTCGGTTGCATCAAATGGTGATGTGGCGATTTTTTGGCCATCGGCTTTTTCAGCACTTTCCGGTTTTACATCCAGCACAAAAGCCATACAGGACTTTCCGTCATCATCAATCTTTGCCAGCAAAAATTGTTCGATATGAAAAAGCGCCTTGACTTTTGAATTCACAATTTTAAATAAATCTTCCCTGGTCTTTACCGTTGCAATTTCATTACTGAGCGAAAGCAAGGTTGTTTGCTCCTGCTCTCGCTTTTGAATTTCCTCATTGGCTAAAATATTTGAAATAGCAACCGCTAATTGGTCACATACTCCTTTTAAGAGGACGCTTTTGGTGTTAAATACTTCTGGATTTTCAAGGTGTAGATTGATAAAACCGATATCCCTGCCTCCCACCCGAAGGGGCAGCGCCAAATAATAGCGAAAACCGGCCATGGCCCAAAATTTAACATACGCCGGCATACCGGGCGCCTGAGCTACCTCATTAACATTAAAAAGCACAGGTTCGGCTGACGCCATTATTTTAGTAAAAATGGGATCGTTGACATCATACTTTGCAGAGGTTACAGGGGAGAATGCTGCATTACTCCTGGTACTTTCCTTAAACTCCAGTGAAAAGGCACTATAGGTCTTTCTTCCTTCATCAATTTGAGCAATACCAAACTCGCTAACAGCAAAAAGCTCATTAATCCTTCTGTTTAATACTTTGAAAAAATGCTCCCTGTTTCTTATCGCAGCTACTTCCGTACTTAAGGAAAGCAATAAGTTTTTCTCCTCTTCCCTTTTTGCAATCTCCTCATTGGCAATTATGTTGATAACGGCTACAGAGATTGGGCGACAGATGCCTTTTAGCAATTCAACTTCGTAATTGGTAAAAGACTGCTCTACTTTGGAGAATAAGACAAAGAAATAAACAAATTCGTCTCTTTCAACAAGCGGAAGAGTAACAAGCTTCTTAACTCCGCTCTTGGAAAGTGATGCCATTTCATATACGCTTTCTGGCTTGAGAGAATCTATGTTCCAAATCATAGGTGCATGCTCATGCAAAGAATGTGCATGAACAAAGTACTCAATGGGCAGCTGCGTTTCTACGGCTTGAAACTGCTCTTGCGTTGCTGAAATGAACGGAGAAAATGTACGGGTAGAATTTCCATACCTGGCCACCAGGCTGCCGTCAAATGCAATGTATTGTTTCAAAACTTTGCTGATAAATTCCGCTGCATCTTTCCTATTCCCTATCCGCATAACATCCCTCCCTAAAGAAAGTAAAACTTCAGTGTGGACTTGTTGGCGGCGGGGTTTCATTTGCTATCTAAGTTCGGATATTATATAACACAATTATCAACAATTGCCATTGTGCTAGTTCCAAGTTTAAACATAAATACAGTTTGCGCTCGTTAGTTGAACTTTTCCATGCAAGTTGACCCCGGGTGTAAAACAAATTGGACAATGCGTTAAAAT
This sequence comes from Chitinophagaceae bacterium, assembly GCA_035495345.1. GTDB lineage: Bacteria > Bacteroidota > Bacteroidia > Chitinophagales > Chitinophagaceae > JACMLD01. The sequence goes on from DATJGC010000533.1 coordinate 9,273, forward strand.
AAAGCGAGAAACTTACGTGGAACTTTGCTCCTGCTTTAGCACAAAGCCTGCCTATGGCAACGGTGGATGCAAATGGTAAGAAAACACAATTTAAAACAAGTGTAAATGAATAAAACAATTTTTATAACAGGAGCTTCTGCCGGACTTGGAAAAGCCGCAGCAAAGTTGTTTCAAAGAAATGGCTGGCACGTAATTGCAACAATGAGGCAACCAGAAAAGGAAACCGAGCTGGTGCAACTGAAAAATGTTACCGTTTTGCCATTAGACGTTACAGACAAAGCCCGGGTGGAGGGTGCAATTCAGCATATTGTGCATCATCATTCAGTTGACCTTGTGTTAAATAATGCCGGCTATGGTCTAATTGGGGTTTTGGAGGGCTTTAGCGATGAACAGCTTACAAGACAGATAAACACAAATCTTTTAGGTGCAATCCGGGTAACTAAGGCCTTTGTTCCATACTTCCGCGAGAGAGCCAGTGGAATGTTCATCAATATTACTTCCATGTTCGGGCTCGTTGGCCATCCAACATGTTCAGTATATGCAGCTACCAAATTTGCCCTGGACGGTTTCTCTGAAAGTTTGGCCTACGATCTTGCTCACTTTAATATTAAGGTAAAAGTCATTGCCCCGGGTGGCATTAAAACAGACTTTGCAGGCCGGTCAATGGACAGCAGCCAGCATGACGCTTATCAAAAACTCATAGAAAAAGTGAGCGAGGGCTACAGTGCCGAAACCATTGAACAATTCTCTACAGCAGAAGCCATTGCTTTGGTGATTTATGAAGCAGCAACAGATGGCAAAGACCAGCTACGATACATAGCCGGGGCAGATGCCATTGCATTGTATAACGAAAGACAAAGAGGTGGCGCCGAAGCACAATACCAAAGGATCCAAAAGACTTTTTATTATTAAACCCAGTAGAATGAAACCAGGCGCAGTTGAAATTACCCGCTTTAAGCTTCGGGGTTATTCATTGAAGGAATTTATTGATTCAAACAAAACAGACATAGATAAATGGCTGAAAAGTCAGGAAGGTTTTCAATCAAGATGTATCATTGAAACCGAAGATGGCACAGTCATGGACATCGTATTTTGGGACAAACCCGATCATGGTACTGCAGCAATGCATCGGATTATGAGCGCAACAGCAGACTCCCAGGTACACTCCATGATTGACCAAGGGACCGTTTCGTGGAATATCTATGCCGTTGGCCACTATGTAGAACGCTCCAAATGATAGCAAGCACGTTGCAAGAAATCTCATCAATACTTAAAAGAAACATTTATGAAAGCCGCCGTTTTAGCAAGCTATGATTCCATGTTCAAAATCTCTGAGATAGAACTTCCTCCAGTGGGCGAAGGACAAGTACTGGTGCGTATAAAAGCAAGTGGAACCAATCCGCTGGATGTAAAGATCCGAAGCGGCAACGCTCCACATGCAAAGGTGAGTTTACCAGCCATACTAGGAATAGACCTGGCTGGTATCGTAGAGGCTGTAGGACCTGGCGTAACCAGTTTTACCCAAGGCGATGAAGTATTTGGTATGACAGGAGGAATTGGAACGGTACCGGGATCGCTTGCTGAATATGCCGTTGTAGATGCTGATTTATTGGCGATAAAGCCCACTAATTTCACTATGAGAGAAGCGGCAGCAACCCCGCTCATTTTCATTACTGCCTGGGAGGGCCTGGTAGACAGAGCGAAGATTCAGCAAAAACAAAAGGTTTTAATCCATGGAGGTGCGGGCGGTGTAGGTCATATGGCCGTTCAAATAGCAAAAGCCTTTGGAGCAGAGGTTTTTGCTACTGTGTCGGGGCAGGAGAAAATAGTGAGTGCATTTGGCGCTATTCCCATAAACTTTGAAGCCATCTCAGTTGATCAATATGTTGAGACTTTAACGGGAGGGGAAGGTTTTGATATTGTTTATGACACAGTGGGGGGAGTTACACTTGATAATTCATTTAAAGCTGTAAAGAAATACACCGGCCATGTAGTAAGTTGTCTTGGTTGGGGCAATCATAGCCTTGCGCCATTATCCTTTAGAGCAGCTACCTACTCAGGCGTTTTTACTTTGCTTCCCTTGTTAACGGGCAAAGGCAGAGCGCACCATGGCCACATTTTAAGAGAAGCCAGGAAACTTGCAGAGGAGGGAAAATTAAAGGTTCGGGTGGATCCCCGGAAGTTTTCACTTAACGGCGTTGATGAGGCACATGAAGTGCTAAAACGCGGGGGAAAAAATGGCAAAATTGTAATCGATATAGATTAATAAATCAACGATGATGCGCGTTGACAGTAGCCATTTCACGATAAGTCTTATACAGCAAACAAAACAAATTCTTCCTATTGTAATAATTAAATTAGAGGCTTAATTCAGCGAGACAATACCAGGAATGCAGTTATAGCTGATTCCGTAATCTACGTGATGGTCAGGAAATGGTTTGAAAAAGCGTCGGCTCTTCAATTGATTCATCTTATTACCGGCTAATTCAGGGCCTGGTACCCGGTGGCCCCAAAATTTTATCGCCTAATTCGGAAGATAATTTATTGAACAGCGCCAGCACCGCTGGATCCATCACATTCACGGGCGGTTCTGCTACACCTACAGATCTGATCAGGCGCGCAAAGCCACTGGGAGAAGCAATGGTGATGGCCGTTGAAGTGCCGGCGCCCGTGGCTGAAACCATATGAGGTACTCCCTTTGGAACAAAATGACTTTTTCCCTGTGTCAATACAACCGTTTCCATTTTTGTATAAATGGTGAATTCTCCTTTAGTGACAAAAATCAGTTCTGAATAGTTGGAATGTACGTGCAAGGGCGTTTCTACCCCTGCAGCAAACGTGCCTTCAATAAGATCATATAAAGATGAAGTTGCTGTTTCATCGGCCAAAATAGAAAGCTGTGTGCCAAATAGCCATAATGCCTGTGCCATATTAATACAATTAAAACCGTTCTACCATATCATTACTCATCAACAAAATTGGCCATTAACTTGTGTAATCAATTGATTTTTTAATCCAGGTTTTTTTATGAAAAGCAGATGGTTTCCACAATAAATGCCTTCCCTTTTTAATGCTTCACAATCTGCATTGTTTTTGTTGCTGCTCCTTCTGCCGATACGTTAACGGAATAAATGCCGCCAGGTAAAAGATGAAGATCAACATCCACCAGGTTTATTCCAATCTGTAGTTTCAACTCTTTTATTTTTACAAGGGCACCGTTGCTATTGTACAGGCGAATGGTAGCCATGGATGCAGTGCCGGAAGGAATACGCAGGTACACCTGATCTTTTGCCGGGTTTGGCCAGGCATTGAATGCCGATTGCACCATGCAATTGGAACGAGACAACACACTGTAATGAATCTTGCCATCTATAGAATGTTCGGCTATCCGATAGTAAGCAAATTGCAATGGCTGGCTATCTGTAAAAGTGTAGCTTGTTTCATCTGCCTTGCCGCCTGCCGCGGGTTGGCTGCCTATTTCATTCCAATGAACGCTGTCGTTGCTTCGCTCAATAACAAAACGGATGCTGCCCTGTTCCTCTGCCGTTTTCCAGGCAATGCGAACGCCGGAACCTGTACAGGCGGTATTAACGGAAAGGAACCGTAGCGGCAGCAGCACGTTGCCATTGCCCTCATCAAATTCCGTAATGCCGGGCAGGTTGCTGAGCGGCATGAAAAACAGTCCTCCATCACTGGCGTCCCAAAGAGCTCCACCAACAATGTCAATTTTCCAGGTGAAATGGCCCGCTACCGTACTAAACCGGTGCGGAAACTCCGTAAGCGAATCTTTCCGGAGGTAGTAGAATTCTGTTGTGTTGCTGACGCCGTCAAAAATGTAGCGTGACGAAATCAGCGCCTGCTCTGCATTAGCCAGGAAGGTGGCGCCGCTTACCAGCCTGCCGCCAATAAGCCGCCAGTTAAGTCCACCATCTGTACTCATGTAGAACTTGCCGGTTTTGCCAGCTAAAAACAAACTGTCACCGCTTACAGTCATATCATACACCGCTTCTGTAGGACTGATTTGGTTCAATAGAAAACGCTCCTCCCAGTCTGTTGAGTGCGGCGCGAGGTAATCATACAAACCGTTGGCGGTTGCGCCAGCCACCATGCTGGTGCTGGTGGCGATGATCGCATTTAAATTTGAACTGATGCCGCTTAGCCCATTGCTAAAAGGAATCCAGTGGTCTTTGCTGACAGGGTCTAATGTATAAATCGCCTGCGCAGCACTGCCTTCGGTGCTGGCAAAAAGATTGCCATTGAAGGTACAGAAGTCGGTCACCGATGCTGCGGTATCCATTCCAGCATTGACTGATTGCCAGTGCAACCCGCTATCCGAGGTTTTAAAGATTTGATTTTTTCTTATGCCTGACAGATACCATTCGCCTTTGTAAACAATGAGGTTACTGACGATAGAAGTAACCGGAGAAAAACCCGGCAGTGGTGCACTGGTAGTCCAGGTCTGCCCCTTGTTGCTGCTGATATACACTACGTTAGTGCCACCAGCCAGAAAAACAGCATCGTTGTGAAAAAGACAGAAAATGTTGGAGGAGGGCAATTGCTGCACCCTTGTCCATTGAGCATACGATGCGTTAAACAGCAGCAGCGCTGGAAGTAGCCATAGATATTTCATAAAAATAATTGCAGGTGTTGAAGGAAATTGTACGCTGTCACAAACCCACTGCTGACAGACGGGTGCCAAAGCTTTTACGATACAAATACTGTTTTGAAAAAACGTAACGATAGTGAAGAAATGCCGTGCTGCAGTTACGGAAGCTGATGATTATGAGAAGCAAACATTCCTTGCGGGTTATCGAGACCAATCCAAACGTGGAGCGTCCATAAACTGAATTCGGTATTGATTTCCCAAACGTCGTCACTGCCCGTAAAGCCAGCAGGAACAGGAGGCGGATGGTTTAGATCCGTGATGGGCATTACGTATTCTACGGCCACCATTTTTGCCGTATCGCTTCCATAAGGAGCATACAAAATCAGTTCAGGTTTCTCTATTTCAAACTTATCATCAACCAGGTTACCATTGATAAAATGGTGCCCCATATGCGTACGATAGCCCGTAACATCTACATTGTAACCCGCGGCAACCGCGTTGGCTTTTATTGCGAAGGGGGCAACGGCAGTGCGCAGGCGGCTGATTTCCTGCTCAAGTACATTTGCCTTGTATTCTTTTTTGCAACCTGTTGTAACGCAGCCTATGACGGTTACAATGAGGGCCGCCAATGCCAGTGTGGTTGACAGCATATGCGATTTGTTGTGTGGGGAGGGGGAGCGTTTTTTTTGATTTGCTGTAGCAAATGTTTCAACATTTTTCATACTGATGTTTTTGTTTTTACTTTTTAATAATGTTTTGATGCAATAACGTGTGCTAACCAACTTTCCATTTTTTTGTGCTTCCTTTGCAGGAGGCCGGGCTACTATCCTGGTAAAATGA
>DATJGC010000534.1:0-7815 GCA_035495345.1 Chitinophagaceae bacterium
GTACAAACGATGCAGGGTAGACACTACAGCTTTGTCTTTGAACGCCGCAAAGAGGTTCTCATAGATACGCATCTCTGTTTTGGCATCCACGCTGCTGGTAGGCTCATCCAATAAAATAATATCACTGCTGCGCGCTGCAAGTATGCCACGCGCCAGCGCCAGGCGTTGCTTTTGGCCGCCAGATAAATTCACCCCTTTCTCCTGGATATTTGATTGCAGTCCGTTAGGCAGGTGCTGTACTACCTCTGTAAAATGCGCGGTGGTGCATACTTCCTGTATTTCTGCTTCTTCAAAAGGCAATCCCAACGTGATATTATGTTCAATGGTATTCTCAAAGATTTCAGGCTCCTGCGGAAACAGGGTGATGGAGGCAGCCATGGCAGCAGGGTCTATGGGTTGCCCGTCTACGGTAATCTGCAGTCCTGCTGCTGTATCATACAATCCGCGGAGTACCGCCATCAGCGTGCTCTTGCCGCTGCCACTTTCACCAATAAACGCAATGCGCCGGCCTTTCTGCAGCTTGATATTGATATCATGCAGGCTGTGCGCTTTTGCTGTGGCACTATAACTTCCTTTGTGAGAAAACTGCAGGTTGGTAATGGCTACTTCCTTCCACGCTGTTGGCAAAGATTCATTAGTGTCTGGCAGGTGATGTTCTTTGTAAGCATCCGCAATAAAGCGGGCCGTTTGTACATTGGTATTGTACTGTACAATATTGGTATACTGAAAGGCAACATCGTGAAATACACTGGTAAACTGGTTTACAAAGCCCAGTAAGGCCACCAGGCTGCCCAGCATAAAACTGCTGCCCGGCCTGGTATGCTGGTAAATATATCCCAGGGCAGTTACTATATACACAAGGGTTACCAGCACATCTGCCACAAACCATTTCCACTCATTTATTTTTACGCTGCTGATAAAAGGCGGGTATACGGCATTGGCTTTTTGCAATATACTTTTTTCCATGCGCTGCTCCAGCCGGAGGCTGATAACGGTGATGATATTAGAAAGACTATCAAACAGGTTGCCGGATAATACGTGTTCTTTTTCATTGCTGGCATCTACTGCTTTCATGAAGGGTTTATCAAACTGGAAAATGATAAATACCGTAACGGCGCCAATGAGTACGCCAATGGCGCCAAACAAAGGAGAGAAGAACAACATGGCGATAAAAGAAGACAGGAACTTGGTAAGCGTGTAGAGGTACATAAAGCCATTCTGAAAAAAATCTTTCAGCGCCTCATACGCTTTTCTTATCCGGTTAATGGTAGCGCCACTGTGGTGGTCCTGGTGCCATTTTACGGGTAAGTGCAATGTCTGGTGGTAAAGCTCCTGTAAAAAATTACGGCTAAGGTTAAACGCCAGTCGGCGCTCCATGATACGCGCCGGTCCATGAAACAACCATTCCAACAGCTTAAGCAGCATAAAGGCCCCTGCAAACCACCAGGCATACTGCAACTGCTGCGGACCGCCTTTTTGAATAACGTTGATAAACCAACCATATAAGAGGGGGTTCATGGCAGAAACCACGCTGGCGCAGATAAAAAGTGAATACAGCAGCAGGTATTGTTTCTTCTCATGCCTTGCATAACGCCAGGCGGTGGTCATTAATGATACGTAGGGGTTTGGCATAAATGGTTATTCATTTAAGATTTGGAATCATTGCTGTCCGGTTAAATTTGAAAACATTTATCCGGATGCCCTCAGGCCGGGCGGGCGCTCGTGCGCCTTTCGATGCTGCGTTTTCCTTTAACCCTGTAACTGAGCATCAGTAAGAATTTCACCCATTGCATAGCCAGGCAACAGTGCAAAGCTCACGGAAACCGAAGGTTCATCAATTCAATAAAAATTATTAACTCATTGATGAAACGAGGCATCTACAGGACGCACTGGTATCAACTTGTGTTTACGCAAGCCCCCCACTGATGCAAATTGCTGCAAGCCTTCACCATGATTCTTTTTGAATAATTCAAATTAATTATACCGGACACTAGTAATTTGCAATTGATTTACCTAGCAGCATGCTTCATCTTGCGTACAGCTTATTTAGTTCTTTGCCCGCACTGCAGAACATTAAGCAACAGGTAGCATCAGGCTTTGAGCAATACCTGTACGGTATCTTCTGTCTGCTGCCGCAAAATGGTTTTTCTTGTTCCCACGAGTTGCAGCAATAAGGCTTCCTTATAATGACGGATGGTTAAAATGGTTAATCCCTTTTCTACCATCACTTCAAACATTTCGGAGGCGGTGAGGGCCAGTGCATCAATTTTATCAGCCCGATCGTCCAGGCAAACTACCAGGCTTACCGCGCCGGTTTGTATCAGGTTGGGTTTTACTTTTATAGCAGCAAAGATCTCATACAACCTGCTCATGGGCGCTTCCCCAATAAAAGAAAAGTCCTGCGTGTGCAGGTGTACCAGGGCCTGGTTTTCTTTCAGCACTATAATAGGAGGTAAGCTTGCTATATTTTTGTTGTGTACCACGGTGCCGGGCAGGCTGGCATCCAGGAAACATTTTACATGCAGCGGTATATCTTTATTCTGCAGCGGCTTGATGGTTTTTGGATGTATGACCTGGGCGCCGTAGTACGCCATTTCAATAATCTCATCATAGTTCAGCTCACTAATCAGCTGAGCATCCGGGAACAATTTGGGGTCTGCATTCATAACGCCTTCCACATCTTTCCAGATGGTAAGGTTTTTTGCCGCTAAAAGATTGGCAAAGATGGCGGCGGAATAATCGCTTCCCTCGCGGCCAAGCGTGGTGCTTTCGTTTTCATCGGTGGCGCCGATAAAGCCCTGCGTAATTACCAGTGATTGCTGGCTGAACAGGGGCAATACCGTCTCCGTAACACGCCGCTGGGTAAAGCTGATATCAATATTCGCATCCCTGAAATTATCGTCTGTGCGGAAGACATCGCGTACATCCAGCCACTGGTTGGCAATACCTTCTTCATTCAGGTAGGCGCTTACAATGGCAGTAGAAAACAGTTCGCCGGCGCAAACCACCTGGTCGTAATAATAATCATACCCCCGCACAGGACTATCGTGCAGCAGCCATTCTACCTCGGTAAAAAAATCGCGCAGCTGCTGTTCACAAGACAGGTAATTGTGTACCAGCAGGTACTTGGCAGTGGTAAGGTGTTGGTTTTTTACCTGTTCAAACAATTGCAGGGCCAACTCTTTCTGTTGCTGGTAAAATGCATCTACCACTTTCTCAAGCGCATTGGTGGTTTTGCCCATGGCGGAGATCACAATCAAAATGGGCTGCTCTGGTACTGCCCGGAGAATGGCCGCTACATTTTTTATCCGCTCTACACTGTTCACACTTGCTCCGCCAAACTTAAAAACCTGCATGCTGTAAAATTTTAGATAGAATTGCGCTGCAAAGAACGATAAAAAGGAATAAACGCGCTCGGTTCTCGCTGATAATTAGTCAAATTGATGCAGGTCCGCAGCGGGCAGCGCCTTCCTGATGAAGGGGTAAAACTTTTGCTACTATGCCTGCCTTGCAATATTTTTGCCACCACTTTAAAAAAGCAAACAGTATGGCAAGATCAATTGCATTCCGGGAAGCGCTGCGTGAGGCAATGAATGAAGAGATGAGACGTGACGACCGGGTTTTTATCATGGGAGAAGAAGTAGCGGAATACAACGGGGCATACAAGGTTACCCAGGGTATGCTGGATGAGTTTGGCCCAAAGCGCGTAATTGATACACCCATTTCTGAACTTGGCTTTACCGGTGTTGCCGTAGGTGCTGCCCAGCAGGGCCTTCGCCCCATTGTAGAGTACATGACCTGGAACTTTGCAGTACTGGCGCTCGACCAGATCCTCAACACCGCTTCAAAAATGCTGGCCATGAGTGGCGGACAGGTATCCTGCCCCATCGTTTTTCGTGGCCCCAATGGTTCTGCCGGCCAGCTCGGTGCGCAGCATTCTACTGCTTTTGAAAGCTATTATGCCAATATACCCGGGTTAAAGGTAATATCGCCCAGTAATCCTTATGATGCAAAGGGTTTACTAAAACAGGCAATCCGCTACGAAGAAGACCCTGTTATTTTCATGGAAAGCGAGGTAATGTATGGAGATAAAGGAGAGGTGCCCGAAGAAGAATTTTATATCCCTATCGGCAAGGCAGATGTTAAAAAAGCCGGTAGAGATGTTACCATTGTTTCCTGGAACAAAATGATGAAAGTGGCACTGGCTGCTGCCGCTGAACTGGAAAAAGAAAACATCAGCGCGGAAGTAATAGATATGAGAACCATCCGTCCCATGGACTGGATGACGGTGCTGGAAAGCGTGAAGAAAACAAACCGCCTTGTGATTATTGAAGAACAATGGCCTTTTGCATCCATCTCTTCAGAAATTGCTTACCGTATACAGAAAGAGGGTTTTGATTACCTGGATGCACCCATCCGCCGTATTACTGCCGCTGATGCACCGCTGCACTATGCCCCCAACCTGGTGGCACTGGCCCTGCCAGATGTACCCAGAACCGTAAAACTGGTAAAAGAAGTAATGTATTTAAAGAAATAAGGCAGGCATCACCACCCAGCCAACAAAAAGCCCCCTGGTATTACCGGGGGGCTTTTTAATGCGTAATGCCGGCCTGCTTCAAAAGCAACTAACCATAGCAGTTAGTATTGCCTGTGAGCAATGCCCAATGATATGCGTTTAAGAAAATGTTTTAATGATAGATTTGATGGTGAGCAGGAAGCAGTAACTGTATGCCATTAATATACCTGCCAGTAAAATAAGCCTGCCGGCTAATTGCCATACATTGTAGTCGGCAACAGAACGTTGGGATACAAGTTTTACATTCATAGGGGATTATTTTTTAGTTTTTTAAGGGATATGAAACAAAAATAGCTTTTGAAGGCTGTTTTGTCAAGCTGAAAACCCCGTTTTTTAGAGGGTAAATGTACGTTTTCACCCTAAAAGGTACGTTCTCACCCTAAAAGATTGATTACTAATGGGCCGGCCATGTTCTTAATTGCCGGCTGTTAAAACGCCATTCCGGCGTTTCAATCACCCCTTCTCCACATGTATACCAGGGGCTTATGGAGGGTTGCAGCGGGTTCACCACAATATGCATGTCCTGCGCAGGCATAAAACCCTGTACCAGCAGGTAAATCATCTGGCCCCGGGCATTGCTGGCTACATCTGCCACCAGCATGGCATGGCCGGGGAAACCACCTTTAATCAGCACATCGCCCGCCGCTACCTGTTGCATACTGCCCACCGGGAGCAACTGTTTCTCTAATGAAGCCGTGCCGCAATAGCTAAACACCTGGCTGAGGTATTGATTGAATATCGCCCTGTTGGCGGCCGGCGGCAAACGGTAATGATGCTGGTTATTATCCATAAAATCTATGGCCGTTAATTGTTGCTCGCTATAAAGGTATTCTGCGCGCAAACGCATGATGGCATCTGCACATTGCTGTAAATCTTTGTCTCCGGTACTAATATCCAGCACAGCAAACTGTGCATGCTGGTTGGCCTTTAACCGTCCATTGTACAGGTACACTGTTTTATCTGGCTTTAGGGGCATTGCCCGCAGCCAGGCAGCAAAGGAGTGCGCCGCCACTGGTTGCCGCCTGTATCCGGCGGGCAGCGGAATGGCATCAATACGGCTGTAAGGATTTATCTTACTGATGCTGCCCGGCATGGCGGGCAGTGCTGATTGAAGTGGAAAGAGCAACAGCAGGAGGTTTACAACAGGCCAGTAATAAAACATGCGCAATGATTTAGGGTAGGGATGCAGTCGCCGTTTAAAAGAACAATGAAGCATTGTTAAATAAAACCAAACAGTACTTGTTGTGAGCGCCTGCAAGCGGTTGTAGGGGCTTTGGCTTTTCACTTCTTTATTATTTGTTACTTTTGCCCCTCAACAAACAAACCGCATGTCTAATATTCTGATAGTAGATGACGAAAAAGCAATCCGCAAAACCCTTGGTGAAATTCTTTCTTATGAAGGATACAAGATGGATGAAGCGGGTGATGGGGAAGAAGCGCTGAAAAGATTTAAAGACAAAGCGTATGACGTGGTGCTTTGTGATATTAAGATGCCCAAGATGGATGGCATTGAATTTTTAGAACGCGCGCGTGAAATAAACCCGGATGTACCCATCATCATGATCTCCGGCCATGGTACCATTGAAACCGCGGTGGAAGCGGTAAAGAAAGGCGCCTATGATTATATCTCCAAGCCGCCGGATTTAAACCGCCTGCTGATCACCATCCGCAACGCCATGGACAAGACCAACCTGGTAACGGAAACAAAAGTGTTGAAGCGCAGGGTGGCACGCGTACAGGAAATGATTGGCGAATCTGCACCCATCAAAAAGATAAAAGATACCATTGAGAAAGTGGCCCCCACTGAAGCAAGGGTACTCATCACCGGTGAAAATGGTGTGGGTAAAGAACTGGTGGCCCGCTGGCTGCATGAGAAGAGCAGTCGCGCCGCCGGACCACTGGTAGAAGTAAACTGCGCGGCCATCCCCAGTGAGCTGATAGAAAGCGAACTGTTTGGTCATGAGAAGGGTTCTTTTACATCGGCCATAAAACAACGCATTGGAAAATTTGAACAGGCCAATGGCGGTACGCTCTTCCTGGATGAGATTGGTGACATGAGCCTGAGCGCGCAGGCAAAAGTGCTGCGTTCCTTACAGGAAGCAAAGATTACCAGGGTAGGGGCCGATAAAGACATTACCGTAGATGTGCGCGTTGTTGCAGCCACCAATAAAGATCTGCTGCGCGAAGTGGAAGAAAGAAGTTTCCGCCTGGATCTTTATCACCGCCTGAGCGTTATTCTTATTCATGTACCCTCATTGAATGACCGGCGAGATGATATACCACTGCTGGCCGATAAATTCCTTGAAGACATTTGTACAGAATACGGCATCGCTAAAAAAGGCATTGAGGCCAATGCGCTGGATGAACTAAAAGAATATAACTGGAGCGGTAATATCCGTGAATTACGGAACGTGGTAGAGCGACTGGTAATTCTAAGCGGCAAAACCATTACACGGGAAGACATTGTAAGCAATGTAATTCCAAAGAAATAAAGCATTGTTGTTCACTGGTGTCCGGGAAACATTCGTTACTTTTCTACCGAATGCTTTGTAAAAGTGGATCCGGTACTAGTTCGCCGAGGAAGGGGCTTATCAAGGCGATTCAGACACCAACGCCCGCAAAAGCCGCCTTCGTTTTACGTTAGCTTTGTACTACAGCTCAACCATGCAAGGGCTGAAAAGCTTACTGCAGCTCAGTTATAGCATAAAAGTAAAACACAGCGGCGTTGCGGGTGAGAAGCCCGGCCGGCTTTGAGGCCGATCAATTAAAAGATTAACCGGACAACAGTGATTGTTGTTCTTCCATTAACCCGGTAACTGCAGGTCTATCACATCCTGCGGACTGTACAAGACGCGTACATTGGCAGGCAGATCCGTAACGCCCTGCAGGGCACTGCCTGAAGCCAGTATCTGCTTGTCTGGAAACTGCTTAGACAGTTGCCCGATATACGTGGCCGTATCGTCATTGGTAAAATTGGTGATGAAATGAAAATACAGGTGGGTTACCTGCTGGTGCGCACAGCAGTAGGCCAGCATCTCTTCTGTGCTGTTGCGGCCCAGCATCAATGCCCTGGCGCCTTTCTTTTTAATGATGTATTGAACAAACAGCAATGGCAGATCATGCATTTCGCCGCGGGGAGTGAATAATAAGACACGACAATCAGGATACTTCGGCGGCGGCAGTTCATTGGTGGCCGTAATGATCATTTTCTGTATCAGGTGACTGCAAAAATGTTCCTG